>DAOVZA010000100.1 GCA_030635405.1 Desulfocapsa sp. | reverse complement strand
TTTTTCGAGGAGGTGCGGCGTGACAGGCCACACAGGAATCTGTTTTCATAACAATGGGAAGACCATCATAAAACTTCTGCATCTCCTCCACATATTCATCCCCTCGCAATTCCTTCAAGCGCTTCCGCATCAAAACTCCCTGAAGAATCCCCATCTTCCCAATGGATCTATCAAAGCTATCGTGATTACCAAGAAGATAGAAAAAGTTTTCAGGAAAATGGCATTTCATTTTAAAAATCAGATCCATCATCAATATGGAGCTGTCCATGTCCTCCATTTCCTCTGGGATTTCTGAATGAACGGCATCACCTAGAATTACCAGACAGGCACGGTTTGTCTCTAAAAAGGACAAGAGACAGTTTTCATCAAAAATGCTCAACAAATTATCGACCTGAGCATGAAGATCGCCAATGATAAGAAGTCTTGATTCATCTGGAAGCTCTAGCAGAGCTCCCGGTGCACCTGAATCACTCTTTTCCCTGTAAGGTTCACTGGCAAGGATTGAATTGACAGCTTTGATGGTTTCCATGGCTTCAGCCGGCTTCTGTATTACTATGGAGTCACCACAGATTTCACGAATACCAAGAATTGCATTAAAGCGATTGGTCCCGATTCGTTCCCGAATATCCTGATTACCACTTCGAATAACCTGAACAGGTGTCCTTTCATCGAGTAGGTTAATCTTCAGGTCACCCATGATATTCGTTACAGTAAAATGTCTTTGGGCCACGCTTTTCTTAAAATGAAAGATATCATTAAATTCACTGTTATCACGACCAACAAGTACCCGCTCCCCAACCTTAACCCTGGCAAATCCATTTATGGTATCTGCCGTACATGCCTTCGTTGGTGAGATCAGCCAGTTTTTCTGAATATTTTTTTTCTTTACACCAAGTGGAATTTCCGGATGAAAAACAAGTTTCTGCTCCCCAATAACCAGTTCAAATGATTTCCCATCATGTGGGATGCGACATTCCTTATCAATGGTTTGCAGTTCATCAGTAACCGTGAACCATTCAATGGGTTCCGTTCTCAAAAGAAATGATTTCCAGCCAGACAACGTTTTTAGATCTCGCTGAAAACCTTCAGACTCTCCTCTGGCCCATTTAGGGATATTAACATCATCCTTACCGGCAATTCGCATGGGTGGCTTATCAAGTTCACTACGAACATACACCTGCATCTGCGCCTTATGCATATAAAGAGCAACTTCACGGTAAATATTGAGCTGGCGAACAACCATATCCATCGTAAGATTTTTATCCACCGGGAAATACCCTTCCTTGTCTCTCTCGGAGCGGCGTTTAAAAATAATTTCAGGATCAGGAAGCAGGAACTCAAAGACGTAACGTGTGCGCCAGTTTGTCTGGAAAAAATAGTCCTTTGCTGGTGGAATCTGGATTCTTTCAAGCTCAAGAAATAAAGGTTCCTCTGCCTCAAGCCATTCCTTATCAAAAACAGTCAGTGCTTCTGAAAACCCCTTGAAAGGAAAACCAAGGTGTACTTCACGCGGCCTGTAAGTCAAGTTTTGATCCTTCCACCATCCCTTACGGGTTAAATCAACATAGCCTTCATTGGGCCAGCCACGCACCTTGTTTACATAATAGGTCTTTCCGGCTCCTGGCGGGCCTGTAACCACAAGCTGGATAAAATTAAGACGGGCCGGAAGCTGTACTCCACGGATATCCTGGAGATCTTCTATGGGAATGAGATTTTTTTTCAGGGGATCAGGCATGGGTCCTAAAAAAACTAAGGTAAACGTTAAAAAACTGTTATATTACATTATCAGTTACGGAGGCTTTGAATAAATGCTCAGAACACAGCATACCATGAAGCCTCAACCCGGGTAAACCGGATTCTAAAAATACTTTGTTATTACCGCCATATGTCAAAAATTCGTGTCCTTCCTGAACAACTTGCCAATCGTATTGCTGCCGGTGAAGTGGTTGAACGTCCTGCCTCAGTTGTTAAAGAACTTATCGAGAATAGCCTTGATGCTGGAGCCACCAGAATTGAGGTGGAAATAGAAGGGGGAGGCACACGACTGATTCGGCTTCTTGATAATGGTGAAGGCATGGATGAGGATGATGTCCTTCTCTGTCTTGAGCGTCACGGAACTTCTAAGATTTTGAATGATGAAGACCTTGAGGCCATCAACTCTTTGGGGTTTCGCGGCGAAGCCATCCCATCCATTTCTTCAGTTTCACGCATGACTGTTACTTCACGGGAACAAAGCGCTGATTTAGGCACCACAGCAATTCTAAACTATGGCAAGCTCTACAAAATACATGAAACCGGCTGCGCTCGTGGTACCATTATTGAGATTAAAAACCTGTTTGGAAACACCCCGGCACGAAGAAAATTTCTGCGTACTAAACGAACAGAGCTTGGCCACATTGATGAAGTTGTAAAAAATTATGCACTTGCCGCTCCAGGAGTTGGCTTTATCCTACGAGTTGATGGCAGAGAGACACTACATCTGGATCTCAGTCAGAATCTTGCAAAACGTCTTGGCACCATTCTGCACTATGATGGATCATTTATTGAAGTAGACCACTCTCAACCCGGTAGTTCCCTACCGCATCTTTCCGGGCTCCTGGTTCCACCAGATCATCCTTTAAAAGGCTCATCCCGTATAAAAATACTGGTTAATGGCAGATCCGTTAAAGATAGAATGCTTACTCATGGAGTAGCTGAAGGCTTACGTGGTTTTCTTATGAAAGGCCGCAACCCAGCAGGTCTTTTGCATTTACACCTCGACCCTGCTGAGGTGGATGTAAATGTGCATCCCACTAAACAGGAAGTACGTTTCAGGCGTAGTCGTGATATCCATCAGCTTATTGTTCAAGCCATTCAACAGAGCATGCAGAACTATCAACAAACCTTGAAAAGTTCTTTTTTTACTCCACCGGTAACTGTTCAGAGAGAGCAGGAATCACCAAAACCTGTGGCACCATACACCGCAACACCGGTCACCAGACAGCAGTCTGTCATCAAAACAGAAAACAGGATACAAAGTCCACTGGCCGAGAAACCATTAGTTGTAAAAACAGCGACCGCAGAGCCGGTTTCCAGGCAGACAGTGGAAACAGTACCAGAAGCAAAACCAAACGGCACAGTTCTTCCGTCTCAGAAAAGCTATGAACATAACCTGAAGATCATCGGCCAATATGACAATCTCTATATTTTCTGCCAGTCCAGTGACGGTCTTGTGGTAATTGATCAGCACGCCGCCCACGAACGGCTACTCTTTGAAAAACTCAAGAAACAATTTCTTAAGGGCAATATCAGTCGTCAGACTCTGCTCTTTCCTGAAACCGTGGAACTCTCCGTTGCAGATACTGCAAAGGTGGAACAGTACGGAGATGAAATAGATAAAATGGGGTTTACGATACGGGAATTTGGCGGCAACTCCTACGTCATTTCTGCTGTTCCGGCACTTGGCAATCACCTTCCACCGGATGAACTTTTTCTTGATATTCTTGAGCAATTTGGCAGGCCGACAAGCAATCAGCGTAAAGGATCACTTCTTGAGGACATCCTGGCATCCATGGCCTGTAAAGCAGCAGTTAAAGCTGGAGATCCTCTACCAACAAGGGAAATTGAAGCACTGCTTACAAGTATGGCAAAGGCTGATCTTTTCTCCCATTGCCCTCATGGTAGACCTGTGCTGAAACAGTTTTCAGCCGCGGATATCAAAAAGTGGTTTCACAGAACCTGATGCAGCCACGAAAGCCATCCATACAAACAGCTCTTTTACTTACTCTTTTCTTTTTGTTTTGCGGAGGTTGTGCAAAACAACCCGTTGGCAGGATTATGGAAACCACCGCCTATTGTGGCTGTGGAAAGTGCTGTTCCTGGGAGCGGGGTTCCTGGGCCTATCTCAAATTAGATTTCTGGAACCGTTACGTTAATGCAGGAAAATCAGCAGGAAGAGATTACACGGGGCAAACTGCCAGTGGCTCCTACCCGGAAGAACCTGGAGAGGGTTTTTTCTCCATGGACACAATACAAAGACCATGGATGATTCCAACCAGACTGATACTTTTCCCCTGGTACTTCCTCCCGGAAGATGGAACAATAGCTGCTGATACTAAATATTATCCATTCGGAACACGAATGTATATTCCCGGCTGGGGCTGGGGAGTGGTGGAAGACCGAGGTGGGGCCATCAAAGGTCCTGACAGAATCGATCTCTACTTTAATTCTCACTCAGATGCCCTGAAGTGGGGACGACGTAAACTTTACGTTACCATCGAAAAATAACAACAAGAGACTTCAATGACAATACAACATATAAAAATTATCGGGGGCGGACTTGCCGGCTGTGAAGCTGCATGGCAGGCCGCTGAACTTGGTATTCCTGTTCATCTCTATGAAATGAAACCAGCAAAATTCAGTCCTGCACATAGCTCAGAGTCCCTTGCGGAACTGGTTTGCAGTAACTCCCTTCGCTCCAATGCCCCCACATCTGCCGTGGGTCTCTTAAAGGAAGAAATGCGGATAATGGGTTCTCTGCTAATTAAGATTGCTGATGAAACAGCAGTTCCTGCCGGTCAGGCTCTTGCTGTGAATAGAGAAGATTTTGCTGCAAAGGTTACTGAAACGATTACCGGGCATCCTCTAATCACAGTTCATTATGAGGAACAGACAGAGCTTCAGCAAAACGATGACACACCAATCATTTTAGCCACTGGCCCTCTCACCTCTGAGGAAATGGCTGAGTCTCTTGCTAAACTCACAGGGAAAGATCGACTTGCCTTTTACGATGCCATTGCCCCTATTGTCTCGGAAGAATCCCTCAACATGGACATCATCTATTCCAAATCACGCTGGCAGGATGGCCCCGGCGATTACCTCAATTGCCCCTTTGATAAAGAACAGTATCTCACATTTATTGACGAACTCGGAAAAGGTGACACCGTCCCCCTCAAGGAGTTTGAAGATGAGAAATACTTTGAGGGATGTCTGCCCATTGAGGTTATGAGATCACGGGGTGAAGATACTCTACGCTATGGACCGATGAAACCTGTTGGGCTTCGTGATCCTAAAACCGGAAGAGATCCTTACGCTGCTGTGCAGCTGCGCATGGAGAACAAAGAAGCTACCATGTACAATCTGGTTGGTTTTCAGACAAAGCTGACATATCCTGAGCAGAAACGAATTTTCAGACTGATACCGGGAATGGAAGATGTTGAATTCGTGAGACTTGGATCAATCCATCGCAACACCTTTGTCTGCGCTCCAGAACTTCTTCAAGACACTTTACAGTTAAAAGATGCCCCTAATATCTATCTGGCTGGTCAACTATCGGGTGTTGAGGGTTACGTTGAATCAACAGCCATGGGAATGCTTGCCGGATTAAATGCCTCCAGAGCCATTCTTGGTCAAAGCGTTATTGCGCCACCTCCAGAAACTGCTCTTGGCGCTCTTATTGGCCATCTTACACAAACAGATCCCAAATCTTTTCAGCCTTCAAATGTTAATTTTGGTTTGTTCCCTGCCTGGGAGAAGAAAGTTCCTAAAAAATTACGTGGTGAGAAAAGAAATGAAAAATCCATGCTAGCCCTAAGCGAATGGATGGAGAAGATGCGGATATCTACTGAACCAACCTGAAGCACTCCTATTTAACATAAATCAATTTTGTAAAATATGCTGACTTGACTTTTAGCCTCGCTGCACTATCATATGAACACATGCTCATATGATAAAACATGCAAATATGGTTCTTATGAAAAACAATTCTCACATGCAAAACGAACAGTGCGATTGCCGCTGTATCCATCAAGAAAGAGTACAGGCAGCAGAAGATCACGCCTTACCAATAAAAGAAAATGAGCAATTAGCTGCACTCTTTAAAGCCATGGGCGATCCCAATCGGCTTCGGATTCTCTGGGCGCTTGATCATGACGAAATGTGTGTCTGTGATCTTGCCAGGTACATAGGAGTCAGCGAATCTGCCGTCAGTCACCAGCTTCGTCAGCTGAGACAGTTACAACTTGTAAGCAATCGACGTGAAGGGCCAATTCTTTACTATCGGCTCAAGGATAAACATGTCAGTGACCTTATTCACCTTGCTCTTGTCCATCTCAGGGAGGAAGGATAAGGATGATACAGTTTATTTATGATGTCCTTCTCTCCTCATGGGACATGCTACAACTAGCCTCGATTTATATCTTATTCGGTCTTTTGGTTGGTGGTATGCTGAAGATGTTCCTCTCTCCTGCCTATGTTGCTGCCCATCTTGGCAGCGGAAGATTCAGCTCTGTTTTTAAAGCTGCTCTACTCGGTATACCTATCCCACTCTGTTCCTGTGGTGTCTTACCCGCTGCAACTTCACTAAAAAAACAGGGTGCCAATAACGGAGCCACCACAGCTTTTTTGATTTCAACCCCTGAATCTGGCGTTGATTCCATCTCAATAACATGGGCATTGCTTGATCCCATCATGACCATCGCCAGACCAGTTTCAGCTTTTCTTTCTGCATTTGCTGCAGGGTGCGCCGAGAATTATTTTAATCCGCCAGACGCGACAAAACGGGCGACACCAGATCTCAGTTGTCCCATCGATAATTGCTGTGATGGAATAGACTGCCCATCGGATGAGCATAAACACCATCACGGATTACTGGAAAAATTACGGATAGGAACAACATATGCGGCAACTGATCTCTGGGCAGAGCTTGCCGGCTGGTTTTTCGTTGGTATCCTTCTCTCTGGAATCATAAATGTTCTGGTTCCAGACGCAGTTATTGCAAGATATCTTGGTGGTGGACTTGGATCCATGCTGCTCATGCTCACCTTTGGGATTCCATTGTATATCTGTGCAACTGCATCAACTCCCATAGCTGCAGCATTTATCTTAAAAGGAGTGAGTCCTGGCACTGCACTGGTCTTTTTACTGGTTGGCCCAGCCACCAATGTAACCTCACTTTCAGTTCTTTTTGGATTGTTGGGAAAACGTGCCACGGCCCTTTATCTGTTGTCCATTGCAATCATCAGTGTTCTTTGTGGCCTTGCGGTGGACGCCATTTACTTCAGTCTTGG
>DAOVZA010000026.1 GCA_030635405.1 Desulfocapsa sp. | reverse complement strand
TGTTGATATTGTCCTTCCCTCAGAGAAAACCTGTAATATGATTTATGAAGAGACTGCTTCATTCACCTGTCATCTAATCCTTAGTGGCCACTATGCAGGAGCTGGCGATTGGGACAGTTGGAAGAAGGTTGATCGTCCAACTTTGCACCAACGCCAATTGCTGGTTATAGGTGTTGGCCGTGTTGGACAACGTGTGGTTGAAAAGATGCGTGGTTTTATGAAAGTGGATACTTTTGATTCGGCTCATGATCCCCCTGAAGACTTCGAGCCAAAGGTTAGAGGTGCAGACTGCGTCACCCTTCATGTGCCGCTGACCACAGCAACCAATGCGTTGTTTAATGCTGAGCGCCTATCCTGTTTGCGTGATGGCACGTTGCTGGTGAACACTTCTCGTGGCCCGGTGATCCATGAGGAGGCACTGTACACCGAGTTGTCATCCGGTAGGCTGCGTGCCGCCATTGATGTTTTCTGGGAGGAACCCTATAAAGGAAAATTAACCGAACTGCCGGCAGATCGCTTTATCAGAACACCCCACATCGCCAGCACTTGTAAAGAATTTATTCAGGGTACAGCAACAGACTTCTTGCAGTTCCTGGAGGAAATATCAAACCGTTAAGGACTATAAAATGATTAACTGCGGAATTATCGGTTTTGGCAAGATGGGTAAAATTCGTGCCAACGCTATTGAAAATTCAGAAAAAGGTAGAGTTGTCGCAATATATGATATTGACCCACCGCCAGACTCCACATATCTCATCGCGGGCCATCCCTCGGAAATTATAGAATCACAGGATATTGACGCTATTTTTATATGTACACCAAACCTACACATCCCAATTCTGTGCATTCAGGCTTTGAATGCTGGAAAACATGTCTTCTCAGAAAAACCTCCCGGTTTCAACTCCAGTCAGGTACAAGCGGTAATCGACGCCGAAAAGGCCGCTGGTGACAGAAAACTGATGTATGGTTTCAACCATCGTCACCACCATAGCATCCAGCGTATGAAAAATATTGTGGAGTCGAAAGAAATGGGACGAATATTATGGCTACGGGGTCGATACGGCAAGGAGGTTGACAAATCCTATTTTAATAACTGGAGAGCCAAGCCTGATTTGGCAGGTGGCGGAATCCTTCTCGACCAGGGAATCCATATGATCGACCTTATAATGTACCTTGGTGGTGATTTTGACGAGGTATCTTCATTTGTGTCGAATCTATTCTGGAAGATCGATGGAATTGAAGACAATGTCTTTGCCATTTTCCGTGACAGTCGGTCCGGTAGATCTGCTTCCGTACACTCTACTATGACCCAATGGAGATACTTGTTCTCGTTGGAGGTATTCATGGAAGGAGGATCATTGATTCTGAACGGACTAAAAACTTCATCTGGTGCTTATGGTGAGGAAGTTCTTTCAATCAAACCCAATTCCTCGCAAGTACAGGATGGACGTTTCGAAAGTGAAGAACAGATCGTGTACAAAATCGATACCTCCTGGCAATCAGAGATAGACCACTTTTTTGAGTGCATCAATCTTGATAAATCGGTCCAGTACGGAAATTCAGGAGACGCACTTTCGGTAATGGAAATGATCGACAAAATTTATGCTGTCGGCAAACCACAGGGAGCTGAGAAATCTCATGGATAACAATGATCAAGAATTCCTCAATGATTATTTTGCGAGATACAAACGCGCATTACATACACCTGATCTTAATACTGAACTGCTGAGGTTTAGAGACCTGAGTGAACGAGTCAGAGACAATGGTAACAAGCTGATATTTGCGGGAAACGGCGCGAGTGCATCCATCTCCAGTCATGCTGCCACAGACTTTACACAACACGCAAAGGTGCGCACTGTATGCTTCAATGATCATAATTTGATCACCGCCTATTCCAATGACTATGGGTACGAAAATTGGGTTGCTCGAGCATTGGAATCCTATGCAGACAGTGGTGATCTGGTTGTATTGGTAAGTTCCAGCGGTAAATCCTCTAATATAATCAATGCCGCCGAATATGCGCGTGAACATCACCTTGAGGTAGTTACTTTCTCTGGCTTTGCACCAGACAATCCTCTTCGAACAAAGGGGCTGCTGAACTTTTGGGTCGATAGCCGTGCTTACAATGTTGTCGAGTCTGTCCATTTGATATGGATTCTTGCGGTGGCAAACCTCCTAGACCAAGGAGAGGAAAACCCTTCCTTCTTGAAGAAACACTTCATGGAGCACGAACAGGCCCTATTTGAGGTTGATCACACCACCGAGCTAATCAATCTTCGAGATTTATGTCGTACTGTTAGTGGAAGAGGCGGAAAAATGATTTTTGCCGGCAATGGCGGGAGTTCATCCATTTCCAGTCACGCAGCAACCGACCTTACAAAACAGAGCAAGGTTCGCACTGTCTGCTTCAATGATCACAATCTGATCAGTGCGTTTTCTAATGACTATGGCCAGGAACACTGGATCGAACAGTGTATTAAAGCCTATGCAGATCCAAACGATGCTGTTGTGCTGCTCAGTTCCAGCGGTCGATCTAGAAATGTTATAAATGCAGCGAACTTGGCGAAACAAAAAGGCTTGTCTGTGGTAACCTTTACAGGATTTGATTCAACAAATCCTTTGAGAGAATTAGGGGATGAAAACATTTGGGTCGATAGCCGGAATTATAATGTGACTGAGGCAGTCCACGCGATCTGGATTTGTTGTGTGGTCGACATGTTGGTGGGAAAGGCTGAGTATACCGTGAGTGAAATACCATGAAGCTTAAAAACGTACTGAACCCTATTTACGTTTATAAGAATAGAGACTTAATACAGCCAACGTTGAAAGGCAGATATAAACGTTATTTGGGTTTCTACCATCGCTGGTTCAGGACGCTTGGCATACCTTTAACAGCAAATGACCGTAGAGTGGCGGCCCTCAAAGATAAACATAGAGGCAACCGTTGTTTCATAATAGGAAGCGGACCAAGTCTAAAAATTGAAGACTTGGACAGGCTTAAAGATGAAATTACCTTTGGCTGCAACAAAATTTATTTAGCCTTTGATCAAACAGAATGGAGGCCTACTTACTATTCGATACTCGATGTGCTTGTAGCAGAAAACAATAAAACGGCAATAAATGAATTGAAGTTGTGCAAAATATTTCGCGAGGATGTTAGACCCTATTTTAGCGATGCAGAGGACATAATATGGCTTAAGAGTATGGACATGCCAATTGTAGATGGAGAGTATGAAGGAAGATTCTCAGTCAATGCTCTTGAAGGTGTTTACGGAGGCTGGACTGTTCTTTATCCCCAAATCCAACTTGCATTTTTTATGGGGATCAGAGAAATTTATTTGATTGGAGTTGACTTTAGTTTTGACGTCCCAAAATCTACCGGAAAAAAATGTCAAAGTGGTGAGATATTAGAGCATCAAGGAGAAACAAATCATTTCCATCCCGAATACAGAATGCCCGGAGAGACTTGGACAATGCCTCTGTTAGATTTACAATACAAAGCTTTTCTTGCTGCAAAGAAAGCTGTTGAAAATCGTGGTAGTTATATTTTTAATGCCTCACGAAAAACAGCTTTAGATGTATTCCCCTGTGTTGATTTTGATCATGTTTTAACAAAAAAATCTTCTTATACTAAAAAACAAGATAATTTATTTCATTGTATATTATGGGTGATCAAAAATGCCCACGTGCAAAGTAATTTCACTCTTGTAAAGCAAGAAGAAAACAATATTTATGCAAGATTAAACAACAAAAACGTCCCTAAAGTATCAATTATAATAACAAACTACAACTATGGTCATTTTTTAAAGAAAGCAATAAATAGCGCACTGCTACAAAAGCATAACAACAAGGAGGTAATTGTAGTAGACGACGGCTCCACCGACAATTCAACTGAAATACTCGATAGTTACAAAGACAGCATCGTTGCTGTTACACAGGAAAACAAAGGACAGGCAGCAGCTTTTAACTCAGGATTTAATCATAGTAGCGGGGACATATTATGTTTTCTGGACGCAGATGATTTCTGGGAAACAGATAAACTTGACAGGATTGTAAAAAAATTCCAGGAAGAACGCTGGGGAATGGTATCTCATGATTTAAAAATTGAGGGTAAACAACGACAAACAAATCTATACTCAAAACTGATAAAAACACCATTCATTGAAGGGAACATTTACCCTGATTTTCTAAAAAAAGGTTACATATACAGTTTTATTCCTACAAGTGGCCTGAGTATTAACAGGAATATTGCCAACAAAATTTTTCCACTACATGAAAAAGGATGGCAAATATGCGCTGACACTCAGATTGCATTCTGTTGTGCCAGCCTTGCTCCGATTGGCTACATTTATGAGGCATTAGGAACGTACAGAATACATAACACCAATCAATATTCTTCAGGTTGCGATGAGAAACCAAGCCGTATTAAAGTCAGAAATTTAATCAACACGATGTTATGCTACAGAAAGCTCACAGATCTATTTTCTAATACTAATAGAACAGCAATCTCACCATTGGAAAACTATATATTTTTAAGAAAATGGAAGTTTATGACGTCAAAATTAAACATTAAATTACTTTTTCTTTTGTGGAAAGAGAATATTATTTATTTCAACAAAAATAGAGATATCTATTACAAAAAAACAGCAATATCAAAATTTATTATTTTTGATACAATTATTTTTTTATTTTTAATAGTGAAAATACCATGTAGCGCTTTAAAATTAAGGAATACATATACCAGTAAATTTTCCTCAAAATACGATAAATTATTTACTGACTTTACTAAAATATAATATTTAAGCCCCTATTTAATTCCGTAATCCATGCTTGATACACGTCGGTACACTGTGTGAAATAAGGTTTCATCGAGCCCTCCACTGACCAAAAAACAAGACGCATTGTTTTGATATTTCCTTATTACGGTGGTGAACTAGAGGTATTTGAAAGACGGTCGCTGGATGAAGTATTTAATGAATTAGGTATCTAATGAGCACAATTAGTATCATTATCCCAACTCATAATCGAAACCACATTCTAAAAAGAGCCGTAGACTTTTTAGCGATCGGATCCCGCAAGCCGGATGAAGTAATTATTGTAGATGATGGTTCTGCCACAAACGTTGAAATAGCTTCTGGGCTTCCTTTTTCTGTGCAGGTGTTTCGTCACGAGGTAAACAAGGGTTCTGCTGCGGCACGGAATGTTGGTTTGCGTCTTGCCAAAAGTGATATCGTGTTGTTGATGGACGACGATATTTTTGCCGATCATAATTTCGTGCAATTTCACAATCAACTCCATGAAAAATATTCAAGTCCTGAATTTGGCGTTTTCGGTAAGGTTTACTTCGACCCCGAGATTCGAAGAAATGCGGTTATGCACTTTATCGAAGAAAGAGGTGCTAATCGTTGGATGGCTAAGCTGGAGGAAGGACAACGTTTCGATAGCGGCATGATCACTGCGAACGTGTCCATGAAACGAGAATTTGTCTTAAAAGATCCACAGCTCTTCCAGGAGAATTTTCCGTTTAATAGAAATGAAGACACGGAGTTTGGTCTACGAATGATGAAAAGGGGACTTGATCTTCGGTTTTTCAGCAGCCCTTCAGCAAGACATCATTCTCCGCTATCATTCACCGACTGGATATCAATCTTATCAAAAAGCGGTCGTTCAAAAGCGTATTGGATCAATACCCAACCGGATGACACCGAAATGGTTCTCCTGTTTGAGCGCTTTGTAAGTTTTTTTATTCAAAAAGAGTCTATTGATTTTTGGCACAAAACCTTTCGGGAAGAATTTGTTGATATACTAGATGAAGATTGGCATGTTTTAAACGATGCGGAGAAAAAATTTCTCTTGGAGTTGCTCGCACCTACCCCGGGGATAATTGAAGGGAAGTCTATAGTTGAAGGGTGGTGTGAGGGTGATGTACTTTTCTTAGAAAGCTCTGCCAAGGTAATAGAAGCAGTGCTCGAGCAGGGCAAGAAAGCGAAGGCCCAAAAATATTACGAGCTTGCTCAGAAGTTGCCACATCCTCCGGCGCTTGTTTTTGCTACTGTTCGGGCTCTAGTCAATGCGGGTAGACCGTCTGATGGCCTCCGAGTCCTTTCGAAATTACCTGACAGCAGATGGAAAAGTTTTTTTGAGTGGTACACTGTTGCGAATGCGAAAAATTTGAACATAGATAATTCAAAATGGGGCACGACAGGATTAAATTTTTTGAGAGTTGTTGATTCCTACCGAGCTGTGGATAGGGCTTTCCGTAAAAGAGTGATTGATATACTCTTGCGTTCTGGTTTTACCCTCTCAAATCCTGAATTAGTGGAGCTGATGACTGCCCAAGAGAAGATGGAGCGGGGAATTCATTTGCATGAAGGTGATTTGGGTAGTTTGTTCAAATTGTACCAATTGATAGAGAGACAGCAAAATCTACAATCAAGTTTTTCTATTTCGCGACTTGATCGGGTAAAAAACCAGGCCAAAAAATTACTGGGATCAAGGCGTGTTAAAAGCATTAAAAGCTGGCTTGTTGAGGGTTCTTTTTAGATCATGAATATTTCTTTTCCTAGAATGATTCAAAAAGTCTGCCGCATGATCCCAGATCAGATAGGTAAGCGCATCCTGTACCAGCACTCTAAAGTCAAATTTGGTCCAGAAGGTCAGCGTCTTGCACTTCCGCAAACGCTAGTTTATCGTCAAAAAAGAGATGCGATGATTGCTTTGTTGGTTGACAGGGTATGGGCTGGAGAGAATCTTGACAATGTGTTGTCTGGATTAAGTAACGAATGGGATGAGCGAGTAATAGAATACCCTTTTGCAGTATATTGGTTAAGAAAACTTAAGATTTTTCGGTATCTGGATGCCGGCTGTGTAATGAACAACAGAGTGGTTGACCGTATTCTTAGAGAACAGGTAACTGAAATATGGTTGAATAATCTGGTAACAGAGCCTTTACAGATCTCTCTGCCTGTCTACTTTTGTGTTTCCAAACTAGACCAAGCATTTCAAAATACAGATATTCACTTCGACGCAATTACTTGTTTGTCCACAATTGAACACATCGGTTATGATAATTTACAGTATGGAGCAGACTCAGCTGCTATATATAATTCCCCTTCAATGGTCCCCTTACGGGAGTCTCTCGAAAAACTAGTAAAAATATTGAAACCTGAAGGAAGTTTGTTGGTAAGTGTTCCTTATGGTTTTCGCGAGGTACTTATACACCCCCACACAGGTAAACGATCGTCCCAAGTCTTTGACTTGGGATGCATGCAGGACGCTTGTGATTTCCTTACCGGACTCGGTATGCGTACAAATTTGGAGCTCTTCGGAATTAAGGATGGGGTTTGGCAAAGAATATCGGAGATTGACGATCCGAAGAGTTTCAGATATGCACAAGTCGGACCAGCTGCCTCAGGAGTTGCCTTCATTGTTGGGGGAAAACGGAAGTTTTAAACAGAGCACCAAACTCAATTGGGTAAAATTCACAAAAGCACAGATTTTTTTTGCACAACTTAACAAATACAATGAACATTGCATTCTTTGCAAAAAATTTAACATTCTCGTATTCCGGTGGACGCTATCATTCCTGGATTATGGCAGAAGCACTTGCTCATGGGGGGCACAAGGTCTTTTATATTACTGATAACAAACCAATTTTTACTGATGATTTTGCACAGTACGCTGAGCACTCAAAGATCGACTTGTTTTTGACATCTGATTTTCACTCCAACCTTCCCAATGGATATATTGACATTGTTGTTTTAGTTCCTTCTATGACTGTCAACTCTTATTTTTTCAGCAAAACTGTATACTTTTGTCGAAAAAAGAAAGCCAAGCTTGTATTACTGAATTTCGAAACCCCGAATTGGTACAATTCTCTTTCACCGACTAAGCGGCCGTCATATTATTGGGACAATTGTTTTTTTGCGAGCAAGTACACATCGTTAATTCTCTCCAGCACCATAGAGAGCGATGTTTTTGCCCAGCAATACTTTAAAAAATATTCGTCTACACTCAGCTTTGATTATTGCTACCCGTCGATTAACAGTTTAGTTGCTGACAAGGTAAAACATATAAGGAAAGAAAAACGAATCCTGTTACTTGCCCGATTTTCTCACAATTTTCATCATAAAGGAGCTTTTGGGCTGACTGAAATAATTTGTGAGGCTATGCGCGGCTATACCTTGGTGGCCCTTATTGGCAGTGGCAATATCCCAAATGATATCCTAGACGAATTATTGACCGCCACCAACAGACATGGGGTTTTTTTTGAGGTAAAATATCGATTGCCTGATTATGAAAAATTTAAAGAAATAAAGCGGGCCGCACTCATGCTCTTTCCTTCCTTTTTTGAAGGTTTCGGCTATCCTCCGGTTGAATCGCAATATTGCAATACCCCTTGTATTGCCTTTGACTTACCAGTGTTGAGAGAAGTCAGTGGCGAAGGATTAATTTACGTGGAGCCAGGAAACTGGGCCCACTTCAGAAAAAAAATTGAGGAGACATTGCAAACATGTAACAACACCGGACACCTTCACGACAATATCAAAGTAGTGGCTTCCTTTTCTAACTACTCCAAGAAGTTGGACGACATCTTTAAAAATATATTAACACCTGAAGCGGATCAATTTCGCCAGATAAATAACTTCACGCCTGCACGTTTCTTTCTTGCCTCGGTACCTAACCTCCTAAGAAGTTATTTTGCACAAATAGTAAAGAACTTTTTCCATCTCATCTTGGCGTTCTTGAAATTACTATGCAGTATTGCAATTCAACCTATCCTGAATGTTATTCGTCCCTCTGTCAGGAAAAAACTGGTGCAGCTCTATCCGGAGATGTCTTGGGATAATTTATCCAGAGATTTAATGATACTCCTCAAGAAAAAATTGAGCCAGAGGTTGTTCAATTCTTAAAAAAACTATGAGGCCTTGCTTTTGTTGATTATGCCCGATCATGAGAGATAGGCCAGGTAAAAAAAATGAATTTCTTAAAAAATATGTTGAGGATGTATCTTCATTCTTGATGAGAATACAGGTTACAGAAAACAACTGGAATATCATTTCCACAGAACAAGGCATAAAAAAATGGCGCGAGGCCACAGTAGAATTGCACCAATCAACTAAGACCATGTTCTTTGTCGGAATGGTGCTAGTGCCACCATGGCTAGTCACATGCCTACCGATGCCTGCAAGAACGGTGATTTTCGCAATCTTTCTTTTAATGATATTGCCCTGCTCACAGCTGTGAGCAATGACATATCCTATGAAAAATGTTTCTCCATGCCTCAGAGAGGATATTGATGCCGTCGTAGTTAGTACTTACAACAACGTTGCACCGGATATTGTTTGCGCGGCCCTCGCTAAGGGATGACATGTCTTTTGTGAAAAACCTCCGGGGCATTCAGTTAAGGATATACAAAGGATAATGGAGGCAGAAAAGGAGACTGCTAACAAAGTTTTTAAATTTGGTTTTAATCACCGCTTTCATTACTCAATCATGGAAGCCAAGGCAATAATCGAAAGTGGCGGGTACGGAAAACCACTTTTCGGCAGGGGTGTAGACGGCAAGGCTGGCCGGCCTTGACTTTGGGGGGAACTGGCGCTTCGACAAATTACTTTCCGGTGGAGGGATACTGCTCAATCAGGTCATTCATATGCTTGATCTTATAACCTATCTTCTCGGAGATTTTATCGAAGTTAAAAGTTTTGTTGAAAATCTTTATTGGACTTCAATCTCTCTTGAGAGATAACGCCTTTGCTCTGATGAAAGCAACTGATAGCAAAGTGGCAATGTCCCATTCCAGTGCAACTCAATGGAAACACAAGTTCTCACTGGAAATATTTCTTGAAGATAGTTATGTTGTAATTAATGGCATTCTTACCTCAACAAGAAGCTACGAAGATGAAAGTATAACCTTTTGCCAAAAATAATTTGAAGATAAATCCCTGGCTATTGGCCGTCCAAGGGAAGAAAACATTAATTTTGACAAAGATGACTCGTGGCCCATGGAAAATGAAGAATCCTACAACTGCATTCTCTGCAATCAATTGATAAAACCCCAAGGAAATTCCATGGATTCTCTCAAAGTCATGGAACTTGTTGAAAGGATTTACAGCGCCAGTAATGAGTAATCTTCTCTCAAAAAAAGAATAATGCATCCTATCAGCAATATCTTCATAGAATGATATGACTAAATCCACAGAAATCATGACAAAAGAACCATCTCTGTCCAACCCTGTTTATTTATACAAAAATAAACACAGGATCATTCCTTTTATCCGTTACAATATTTTGCGTAATTTTCGTTCTTTTTTCAGCCTGTTAGGCATTCACCTCTGCGACAATGACCGAAGGCTTGCTTCATTCAAAAATCGCCATAAACAGGAAAGATGTTTTATACTCGGTAATGGACCAAGCCTGCGAATTGCTGATCTCGACCGATTACAAGGTGAAATTACATTTGCCTGTAATAAGATTTATCTTGCCTTTCCAGAGACAGCCTGGAGACCCACTTATTACGCAGTAGAAGACGATCTGGTTGTCCTGCAAAATTATGATACCATTAATGAATTATCCGGATTTACTAAATTTTTTCCGGAACGTATAAAAAAAATAGCAGCACCATTTAAAAAATCGATCTACTTCAATCAGGCTCTGCAAAAATTTAATTCTGCTTTACCGAATTTTAGCAGCAATGCCGTTTACAGATTGTATAACGGAGCGACAGTCGTTTATACCATGATTCAATTAGCCTGCTTTATGGGGTTTAAAGAAATATATCTATTAGGAGTAGATTTTAATTTTGTCGTAAAAGACAGCGTTGAGGGGAAAATCCTTATATCTGAAGGAGAAATCAACCATTTTCATCCTGATTACCGTAAGAGTGGAGAGAAATGGAGAAAACCTCGTTTACATGTACAGGAAAAATCTTTTTTAGCTGCACGTGAGGCCATGCTGAAACTCAATGGAAAAATTTATGATACGACCCGTGGAGGGAAACTTACGGTTTTTCCTAAAGTTAATTTAGACGATGTCATTGAATAAAGTAAAATCTTTAAAAAATAACATGCTTTCATCTCGAAGCATAGTCATCACTTTCGGCACCTTCGATGTCTTCCACCTCGGCCATCTTCGGATATTACAACGTGCTAGCGAGCTGGGAGAGCAACTCATCGTTGGTATCTCCACCGACGCCTTAAATTTCTCAAAAAAAGGCCGCTACCCGGTTTACAGCCAGGAAGAACGGATGGAAATTGTGGCCAGTATCCGCTATGTTGACGAGGTGTTTTACGAGGAATCACTGGAGCAGAAAGGAGACTATTTAAAGAAATATCAGGCAGATATTCTGGTGATGGGGGATGACTGGCAAGGGAAATTTGATCATATTCGTGACATCTGTGAGGTCATCTATCTTCCACGAACCCCTTCAATTTCAACTACTGAAGTTATTGAAAAAATCCAGAAAACATGATGAGACAGCCTTTATTATTTTCAGCAGTTAATTTACAGGAAGCATATCGTTTTATTGCGCTCATGTTCTCGGCTTTGGTGGCGACTGTCCTTTTTCTTCCCCTTTCACTGGTTATTCCTAAAAAGAAAGGACGTATAGTTGTTATTGGCCGTGAACGTGGGACATTCAGTGATAATGCCAAACATTTTTTCCTCTT
>DAOVZA010000216.1 GCA_030635405.1 Desulfocapsa sp. | reverse complement strand
TCCTTTTTCTATTCTCTCGCTATCTCAACCAATTTAGCCCTCTCCACTGGCCAAGAACACTTGAAATCAGTGTTGCTATAACTGCTATCGTCGTCGCCATAACAATAATGACATGGGGCACATTCTCTCTTTGGATTCAAGGTAAGGGAACTCCTGCTCCAATCGCGCCAACTTCTGTCATGGTGAAAACCGGTGCCTATAAATGCTGCCGAAACCCTATAGAACTGGGAACAGACCTTTATTTCCTTGCCCTTGGGACGTGGCTGGACACACTCACCACCGGGATTCTCTGTATGACTTTTGGAATGATGCTGGGCTATGGCTACATTAAAATTATTGAAGAGCGTGAACTCAAATTACGATTTGGAAAAGAATACGATAACTATCGTACAGCCACTCCCCTCTTCCTTCCCAGATTATTTTCGTCGGGAGGAAGCAAGAAATGACCGAAAATATTCTTGTTGTCGGAGCAACCGGATTTTTAGGTCCAGCACTGGTTGAGGAGTTATCACTTGCCGGGTTCAAGATCACCTGTGGAGTACGAAACCTGGAAAAGGCAGCGAAACAGCTTTCTTTTCAGAAAGTAACTCTGCTTAAAGTTGATCTCAACACAGATATCAGCCCTGGTATCTGGCTTGAGCGTCTACGAGAGCATAATATAGACAGAATCATAAATAACGTTGGCATCGCCACATCCTTTGGTGATCAGTCCATTGAAAACGTAAATGTCCTTGCTCCCCTTGCCCTGTTTAAGGCGATGCAAAGCTATTTAACAGAAAAAAACATATCAAAAGAAAGCACAGAGCCTCCAAGGATTATTCAAATCTCAACAACCGGAGTTGACTGGCCTGATCGCGAAAATTTTGCCTATCCGGCAAGCAAGGCAAGAGTGGACAGGCAACTCTCAAAACTAAAAGATCTCAACTACCTGATCATCAGACCAAACGTTATCTATGAGCCGGAAAGAGGTCACCTTTTATTGGAACAAATTGCCAGAATGCCAATTAATTTTTCCGTTGGTAATGCACAAATCCAACCAATACACAGTCGTGAAATTTCCATTGGAATTGTACGATTATTAACAGAAGTTAATGGGCCAGCAAAGAAAACGCTACGAGCCTGTGGCCCAACCGCCATGACCTGGGAAGAAATTTTCAACACAACGGCAGTAGCCCTAAAAAAGGATTTTTTCTGTAGCTGTTCCGTTCCGCTCAACCTTGCACAAATGGCCACCAGAATCATTCAGTTGCTCCCAAAAAAAATCCTCATGCGCTTTGGTATTCTTTCAAAAATGGATCCGCAAACAATCTTTATGATGACAAGGGGAAGTACGGGAGACAATGGCGATTGGCTTGCCGCAACAAATTTAGAACCAATCCAGTTAGACAAATGCTATCAGAATTACCAGAAAGGTCCAGACACCTATCAGGCCTATATAGAGCATATCCGGCACAGCGCTGGAAGCTAAAGAGACTCTATCTTTCAAAGAGCCATGAAAGAAAAACACTTTTCTGCTATGTTGACGTCGTTGCCCTTTAGGCACCTTTAATGATAATCCACAAACTAAAGAGATAAGAGCATGACTGATACTACTCCCCCCGACAATCAAGGCCCCGCAATCCAGGCAATGGTCTGGTACAAAGAAGATGACTGGGATACCCTGATGAAACTCTTCACTGATACTCATCTCCTCCCAAAAAGCTATGCTGATTGGCTGCCAAGAGCTGAAGAAATGGTCAAAAAGGTGGAAGGAAGTGGTGATCTAGTGATGAAGGTATATATCGACCCGGAAACATTCCCCGCCTGGTGTAAAGAAAAAGGCAGGGAGATGAATTCTGATGCCAGGGCAGAACTTGCCATCGAAGTGGCAACTCAGCAAAGTTTTGGACCAAAAACCTGAGGGTTACAGTTTCCCCTGTTTGGCAAGAAGACTGTAGACAACGTAATACTTATAAATATTACTCACATACTGAACAGTCTCCCTACCGATTCGCTTGGCTGCCACCACTTCCACGTTCCCAAACCAGACGTTGGGATCCAAGCCCATTTCCTTTGCTTCTTTTCGTAATCTTGCAATTTTTGCAGGTCCCGCATTGTACGAAGCAAAGGAAAGTAAGCCTTTATTTAATCTATTGATCCCTTCATCGGCAAAATAACGATCGGCCATAAAGCGTAGATACTTCGTGCCCGCATGGATATTAGCCTCAACTTCTTTGATATTTGGGATACCAACATTCTTATCTTTGGCCGTCGAAGGTAAAATCTGCATAACACCCACGGCACCGACTCTGCTTTTGGCACTCTGGTTTAGACGTGACTCCTGGAAGGCAAGTGCTGTAAGTAGAAGGTAATTAAAATCGTATTTCTTTCCGTAAACCTTAAAATATTCAACCACATTTTTAAAATTTTCCCGATCTTTTTTGGCACCTGGATTACTTATATACTTTGTGCTTTTCAAATATTTATTCAGCGCCATGTTACCGTGAAGAGTTCCTTTTTTATTGGTCTTCACAAATTCATTAATAACGGCCTGTAATTTAGGACTGTTTTTCCTCACTGCCCAAGCAATCTTTCCTTCACTATGCACTGCCACATCCTGATGCAATTGAATATTGTTCAATATTTTAGCCCAAAACTCAGCCTTATGATTGTCCACTATCAGCATGGGAATCACTCCTGCATCCAACATTTCAAGAAGATCGGCATCTTCGAGATGAGGGTCGGCTAATGTCAGCTTAACAGTCTTTTTCCCAACTGATTTCAACACCTCATTGAGCTTCAATAAGCTTTCATGATAACTGCTGGACTCACGTACATATATTTCCTTTCCTGCCAAATCAAAGCTGTTTTTCAGCTTTGGTCCATTTTTCCGTGTTACGACTATCTCTCTTACATTACTTAAGAAAGGATCTGAAAAATCCACTGACTGCATGCGTTCATCGGTAATGGTTAAATTTCCGATGGCTATATCTCCAAAACCTTTCTTAATATGTGGCAAGAGAAGTTCGCGCTCAGTTGGAATAATAAAAACATGAAATTTCAGATTTTTAGTTTTCAGCTTCTTATTAATCTGTTTCTCAAAGCTTGTTACAGCATCATATGACAATCCTTTTTCAGTAGCACCATCCAGAAAGTAAAAGGTTTTGTTGTAGGGAATTAGAACGCGGAGCCCTCTTTTTTCCACCATTTTATCGAAATCACCAAACCACTCCTTCTTTCCCATGGCATCCTCTTCCCGAAGTGCCCAGGCCGAAGAGACAATCCCGAAAAATACGATAATAACAACAAACAACACATTGATTTTAGACCAACAAAAGCCATCACTATCTCTTTTCATAATACCTTCCCTAAAAAACAAAAAAAATGCCTGAACATGTCATGTTCAGGCGTAAGTCCAAATACATTCTACAAACTCTTAGCAGGCTTGAACAGCCTTACGCCACCCATCATCCTTCAAACGTTGGATTCTCTCAACAGCCCAGGAATTTATTGCAGTGAGATACTCCTTTGGATCACTGTCCTTCATGGCAATGATTTTATTGCGTTCCTCTGTTATATCTGCCGTTTCTCCAGGGTACATTTCGCGCCAGGTTGCGTAGCCTTCATCAAAAACAAATGCAGGATTCACATGAGTTGGATCCATACTCAATTTGGTGATTGCAAACATACGAACCAGATCCATATCATATTCGATGATCCAGTTATTATCGGTGACCATTGTTTCCTGATCAACCTTCTGATCAACTGAACAATTTGGGCAAAAAAGGCGGTCTATGACTTCCTGTCCCATTACATTATCACGCAGATGAAAAGTGGCATCTTTTTGACCACAGTTGCATGTTTTTCGTATTTCCTGGCACATAATATTCTCCCTGTTACTAAGAGTGATTTTTTGAATTTTCACTTAAAAAGTACTTACAATCCACATTATGCATCTTTTTCTTTCACTTGTAAAGAACAACAATGATAACTGTTATCTTTAAACTCCACCTGGTTTTTTCTGTACCATTCTCTCAGGTGATGCTTTCTTCGATATCAGCAAGATCTTTAATGGATTTAGGAATTTCTTTTTTAACTTTTACGCCCATCTGTGGAAACCGTTCAACTTTCGATATTAAATTGCCGCGTCCCTGAGTTAAACGGGTCATGGCACTGTCATAACTATTCTGTAGCGCTAGCATCTGTTTCCCCATGCGTTCCATATCTTCAGTGAATGCACAGAACTTATCATAGAGTGCTGCTGCCCGACTTGCTATTTCCCTGGCATTTCTACTCTGTTTTTCATAGTGCCAGATACTCTCAATTGTTCGAAGAGTAGTAAGTAAGGTGGTGGGACTGACAATAATGACTTTACGACTCATTGCCTCTGAAAACAGCGTATCGTCGGTTTGAAAAGCAGTAAGAAATGCTGCCTCCACCGGTAGAAACATCAACACAAAATCAAGGGTCCGAATTTCAGCAAGCGATCCATAATCCTTATCCCCCAGTAGTCTGACATGCTCCTTAATAGCTCTTACATGAGATTTAAGAAAAACAGATCGTTCCTGGTCATCCTCACAATTGACGTATTTTTCCCAGGAGATAATAGATACTTTAGAATCAATTATAATATCACGGCCATCTGGCAAATGAACGATAACGTCCGGCCTTTGAAAGCGGTTATTCTTATCCCGAAAAACTGCCTGAGTTTCATATTCAACCCCTTTACGTAAAGCGGATTGTTCAAGCACTCTTT
>DAOVZA010000267.1 GCA_030635405.1 Desulfocapsa sp. | reverse complement strand
GATCTCGCAGAAGCAGCTGGCCTGAGTCCATATTACTTTAACCGTCTCTTCAAGAAGTTTGTTGGAGTGACACGGAAACAATACGCATCACGTCATCAGTCGCAACGTTTTAGAGAAAGCTTGAAGTCTAGTGAGTCCATAACCGATGCAATTTATAATGCCGGTTACTCTTCAAGTAGTGGGGCCTATACAAAAAAGCGTGATCATCTTGCGATGAAGCCAAAAGAATACAAGGCTGGAGGGGATGGTGTTGTAATAAATTATGGTCTTGCTGAGTGCATACTGGGTTGGGTTATTGTTGCTGCGACAGACCGTGGGATTTGTGCCATAGAGTTTGGTGGTGATCCAGCGTTGTTACCACAGCAAGTTCAAAGCAGATTTCCAAAAGCCAGACTTGAAAAAGCTGGTCCCGGTTTTACTTCTTTAATTGAGGAGGTTGTTGATTTCATCAAAACACCGCACAACAGTTTCAATATCCCCCTTGATATCCAAGGAACAGCATTTCAGCAACAAGTGTGGAATATCCTCCGACAAATAAAACCAGGTAAAACTATGAGCTATACGGAAGTCGCTGAAAAAATAGGAAATCCAAATGCTGTTCGAGCTGTGGCTACTGCCTGCGCCTCAAACAAGCTGGCTGTTGTCATACCCTGCCATAGAGTTATCTCTAAAGATGGGAAAATAAGTGGTTATCGATGGGGTGTTGAACGGAAAAAGACTTTACTGGATAACGAAAGAGAGGAAAGCTGAACAATCTCATATTTCTCTCGTCAGAATGCTGCTTCAATGAGTAAAAAAGAATCGTTGGCAATCCTAACCACTCTGCGAATATTGCTGATTGAGCTTCTTCCCGAATATACGTAATAACCATTTTAGCTAGACATGAGATAACTCAAGGCTGAGACAGCCAGAGATAAACTCTACATTTTTACATTATTCATAATAATTACACGGCTACTGCGAGTATCAGGTTTAATCACGCACAATCCAAAGCTGTCAGATCGATAAACAACTACCAATTATCCATCCCAAGACCTACCTACGTTCAGTAAAAAATTGATCTATATTTCTTTACTGTATATCAGCAGTAAACAGATTCCATTCATTTTCTGAGAATTATTTCCATCCCTATCAAAATCCCGCTATAATATTTGGAAAATATCTGTTATTTCGATTAGTATTTGAAAATCATCACTTTTAAAATTTAACAACTCGGACTCTAACATGTATCCAATGAATCATTTCATATCCCTTAAGACATTCTGTATAATCGGAATCGCCAGTCTGCTTTTAGTCCCAACCCTACAGGCAAGACCAAATACTTCCGTAAAGAATACTCTAACTCGTGCAGAAAACCCCAAAGGTGGCTCACAAAACAGCCTGATCATGCCCTATGCTTTCTCATCAGAAAGTATGGGCTTTACCATGGGAGTCGGTGCCGGAATAAAAGGATATGGCCAGGAACAACTCCTTTTGGGCGCAGCAACATTTGGAAGTTCCGACAAAGCAGCGGCACTCTTCCTTGGAATGTGGGATTTTCGTCCATCCTTTGCCAATCGTTTTTTCCTTAGTGCTCAAGGAATGGGAGGACACTATCCGAAGAACAGAGCCTATACCAGTGTCGGATTTCAAGCAGATACCATCCGCCCGGGAAGCAATGATTCTGATGTGGATGACTATGTTGAAGATAGCGGTTACGACAACTGGACTGATTTCAAAATAGAATTTGTGATGCCCTGGGGATCTTCCCGCAATGACTCCATGCAACATTACAAAATAAAAGACGGTTTGCTGCAATCCGCCTCAGTTGGTGGAGACACTTGGAATCCGATGAAACACGGTGTTACAACCTTGCTGCTGAGACAATATAATCGCTATCGAAGTTTCGAGCTCGGCGATGGTCAAAAAGAAGCCACCATTCATCCTGTTCAGATTGCTATTGCGTACAACAACACAGACTTCCCTGGAAATCCATCGAAGGGCTCCCAACAATATATTGGAATAACCCACGACTTTTCCTGGATGGAATCTCCCTATGAATGGACTTTTATAGAATTTGAAGCAAGCAAATATTTTTCTCTTGGAAAGTCCGACTGGGCAAGACAACGTATTATTGCTCTCAATTTCTGGACTGGAGACACTCCAACCTGGAATGAACAGGAAAATGTAGATGGTTCAATAACTGTTACTGACCGTTCACCCTTCTATGAAGGTGCTACACTTGGCGGTTTCTACAGAATGCGAGCCTACCCTGTTGATCGTTTCAATGACCGTTCAGTTATCTACGCAGGAGCCGAGTACCGTTATACTCTTGACTGGAACCCCATCGGAAACATCTCATGGCTTAGATTCCTGAAAAGTGACTGGCTGCAACTGGTGGCTTTCGGTGAAGGTGGTAGAGTTGCCAATGACTATGGCGATCTTTTTGAAGACTGGAAGACTGATGTCGGCTTTGGTATCCGCTCCATGTTTTCAGGTGCCGTCGTCCGTTTTGATATGGCCTTTTCCGACGAATCCACAACTGGCTGGGTTATGTTCGGTCACCCCTTCTAACAGCTTTACGTTCTATCTATGCGAGCAGTTATTCAGCGAGTTAGCAGTGCATCGGTTACTGTTGACTCAGAAAAAACAGGCGAAATCAAAGCAGGATTACTTGTACTGCTCGGCATCCAAAAAAATGATGGCGAGCAGGAAATACAATGGATGGTGGATAAGATAATTAACCTTCGCATCTTCTCAGATGAAGAAGATAAGATGAACCTATCCCTCATCGATACAGGTGGCGCCATGCTCGTCGTTTCCCAGTTTACCCTCTATGGAGATTGCCGAAAAGGTCGTCGGCCAGGCTATTCCACGGCCGCAGCTCCTGATATTGCCAAATCCCTGTACCAGACGTTTATCGATACCGTAAAACAACGAAATATTGTTACAGCCAGTGGCAAATTCCAGGCCCATATGGATGTAAAGCTTGTCAATGATGGTCCTGTAACCCTTCTACTTGATTCCTCAAAACTTTTCTAACACGAGAACATAATGACATACTCCGTAGGTTCCACCTATTCCGGCTTTACCTTAAAAGATGTGCAACAAATTGATGAAGTTAAGGCTGAAGTGTTTCTCTTTGAACACGATGTGCTTGGCTGTCCGCTGCTTGCCATAAAAAATAGTGACACCAACAAGACGTTTTCAGCATCCTTTAATACCATCCCGGTTGACTCCAAAGGTGTGGCCCATATTCTGGAACACTCAGTCCTTATGGGATCAAAGAAATATCCTGTGAAAGATGTTTTTGGTGAGATAAACAAGGGTGGGCTCATGACATTCTTAAATGCCATGACAGGATCTGATATCACCTACTATCCATTTGCAACCAGAAACATGAAGGAATACTTCAATATCATGGATGTGTACATGGATGTGATGCTCAATCCGCTTCTGGCCCGATCCACGTTTGAGCAGGAAGGATGGCATTATCATCAGGAAGATAAGGATATGCCCCTGCAGTATCAGGGTGTTGTTTATAATGAGATGAAAGGAGCATTTTCAGATCCCATCAGGCTCATCTTTCAACATATCTTTGCTGGTCTCATGCCAAACTCAACCTATGCCCACGAATCTGGCGGAGATCCACAGAATATCCCTGAACTCTCCTATGAAGAGTTCTGTGACTTTCATAAAACTCATTACCATCCATCAAATGCCACCTTTTTTGTATACGGTGATGCTGATCTTGGTGATGAGCTTGCTTATATTCAAGATAAATTCCTGTGCAAATTTCCTGAAAAAGGTGTGCGTGCTGAAGTGCTCTCAGGAGATGAGATAAGTGAGATCACTTACATTGAAGATCATTACAGTGTTGACTCAACGGATACCGCTGAAAAAACCTTTCTTGCCGTTGCAAGCAGGGTTTCAACGGTTCTTAATCGTGAAGAAAATGCTGCCTTTCAAATTATTGCCAACATCCTTTACAACTCAGACGCATCGCCTCTAAAAAACACCATCAT
>DAOVZA010000028.1 GCA_030635405.1 Desulfocapsa sp. | reverse complement strand
GGTAAAAAGAAGAGGCGTATTCAAAGTATTCATAAAACTTGACACAACTGGAGTCTGCAGGTAATCAAGGCGTATTTCAAGAACATCTGCCTGTGACGAAACCGAATCTGCAATGGCCAGAGCATCGTCAATATTTGTACGACCGATGGAAACACATATACGAGGATGATTTTTCATATTTCTATTTTTTGTTCTTTTCAGCAATTCGTATTGCCCAGGCAACAAGGAATGACACGATGGTGATATCATCTATAAAACCAAGTCCCATAATCCAGTCCGGAAGCAGATCATATGGAGAAAGAAGATAGATAATTGCACAGGCAAGTATTGCTTTTACCTTCCAGGGTGTGTCACGCCTGAAGAGCAAACTAGCCCAGGATCGTATTCTTGCCCACAAAGGAAGTTGGCCGGGACTGTTTTGGGGAGAAGATGTCATGATCAGGGAAGGATAAGGCCTCCTATCAGTTCTCTGACGGATCCTAATTTTTGTTCAGAAACATAGCGCCCAAGCCCTTCGACTGCCTCTTCACTAGCTCTTGGGTTTATAAAATTTGCAGTACCTATCTGCACGGCGGTGGCTCCTGCAAGCATAAATTCCACAACATCTTCTGCCGTTTCAATACCACCAATACCGATCACAGGAATGGAAACAACCTGAGCCACCTGAAAGACCTGACGAAGGGCCACCGGTTTTATTGCAGGCCCAGATAGGCCACCGATAACATTGGCAAGGCATGGGCGTCTACTGCGATGATCTATTGCCATACCGATGAGTGTATTAATAAGGGACACCGCATCTGCACCGCCATTTTCAGCAGCACTGGCAATACTTGTAATATCTGTAACGTTTGGAGACAGCTTTACAATAACTGGAACTGTAGAATTCTTTTTCACTGCCTGAGTGACAGAAAAGGCCATTTTAGGATCTGTACCAAAGGCTACGCCACCTTTTTTTACATTCGGGCATGATATATTAACTTCTATTGCAGCGACCCCTTTCACATCAGACAAACGCGCTGCCATCTCACCATACTCATCAACAGTATCGCCAAGAATATTTACAATAACGGGGACATTGACCTCTTTTAGCGATTCCATTTTCTCTGATATGAATCGATCGAGACCAACATTCTCAAGCCCGATAGCGTTAAGCATCCCAGCAGATGTTTCAACAATACGAGGTGGTGGATTTCCGGGACGCGGTTTAAGAGAAATCCCTTTCACCACAACAGCACCAAGACGATGCAGATTGAGATAGGGCTCAAATTCCCGGGCATATCCGAATGTTCCTGATGCTGTCATCACAGGATTTCTTAAATTCAAAGACCCTATAGAGACCCGGAGGTCCGCTCCGTTTACTTCACTTGCCATAGCAGCTCCTTTGCGTCAAAAACAGGGCCATCAGAACAGGCATGCGCATAACCGCCTTTCTCAACGGGGATAATACAGCCAAGACATGCTCCTATGCCACACGCCATACCACTTTCCATCGATACCTGGCAATCGTAACCCTTCTCTTTGCAAAACATATATACAGCAGCCATCATGGGGTGAGGGCCACAGACTGACATCATACAGTTATCAGTTAGATTGAGGGTTTTAAGAACATCGGTAACAAGCCCGTGGTGCCCAAGGGTTCCATCATCGGTGGCCGCATGAACGTATAAACCCATCTTTTTAAAATCCTCGATCAATGGGGCAAGCTCATCACGAGTTCTGGCACCAAGCACAACAAAGGGTATTTTTTTGGTCCCTTGACGTAAAATAGTTTTAGCTAAAAATAGCAGCGGCGCAATTCCTAATCCTCCACCAACCAGACAACTCATTCGAGTAGAATCCATTCGATAGCCTTTACCCAAAGGACCAAGAACCGAAAGATGTTCCCCCTCTCTACAGTGGGCAAGAAGCGATGTCCCCCTGCCTACCACCTTAAAGAGCAGTTGAAAATATCTTCCATTACTGGTTTGTGAAATAGAAAATGGTCTACGCAGGAGTGGGTCATTCGTTTTTCCGGTTCGCACCATAACAAACTGTCCAGGTTTCGCGATGGAAGCAATTTCCGGTGAATCGAGAGTTAATCGAATGATATCCGAGGAAAAGTGTTCAATGCGGACAATTTTTGTTTTTTGCTGGAATTGAGACATAGTTAAGATTAGTATTTGGTTAGTAATTAATAATAATATTTCTTTAAACTTAGCAATCAATACTATTCAATGGATATACTACTCTTTGTTCTGTTAACTGCCTTCTGCTTTGGAGCAATCGTTGGTAGCTTTCTAAACGTTGTCATTCTTCGCCTTCCAAATGAGGGGGAGTCCGTTGTCTTCCCATCATCTCACTGCACAAGTTGTATGACTGATCTTCACTGGTACGAGAATATCCCCGTGCTCAGCTTCCTGGTACTTCGCGGAAAATGCAGTCACTGTAAAGCAAAAATATCATTTCAATACCCGGCTGTTGAACTCAGTATGGCTATACTTTCAGTGAGTCTGGTACAACGCTTTGGACTCAGTATCGCAACTGCTGGATATTTTATTTTCTGCGCAGCTCTTCTTGTGATCATCTGGATTGACATTTACCATCAGATCATACCCGATGTTATCTCCCTGCCGGGGATCATTCTTGGGCTGATGTTTTCCTTTGTAACTCCCGTCCTTCACTGGCAGGACTCACTCATTGGCATACTCACCGGCGGTGGGATACTTTATTCCATAGCACTTTTATATTACTTGTGGCGTAAAGTGGATGGCATGGGCGGAGGTGATATTAAGCTGCTTGCCATGATCGGTGCATTTCTTGGCTGGCAGGCTCTTCCATTCGTTATTTTTGCAAGTTCACTCAGCGGTACGGTTGTCGGTTTACTTGCCATGATCAAACAAAAGAAGGGTGGGCAAACCCGCATCCCATTCGGCCCTTTCCTTTCAATTACCGCTCTTTTATATCTATTTTTTCAGGATAATATCTTTCTGCTTTATGAGTTGTACTTGAACGTTGCCTACCAATAGCCAATAGACGATAGCGTCAGTATATCAATACTAATCCTATATTTTTTCCATGGGAACTGGCGTTTCAAAGTGCAGATCTGAAATAGCTACCTCATCATTAAGTTCCCGGCCCAGTTTTTGTCCAAGCCCTCGTGCTGTCTCAATTTGCTTCCTGCTATGTCCATACTTTGGATAGTACTTACGAAACCAGCCTTTTCCACGTTCGGGCATTTTACCAGCAAGTTTTAAAAAGACCCCAATTGTATTAAATGGCTCCGAGGTCGGATGCTTAAACACAATTGGATCGGCAACAACTTTTGCCCCACATTTCTTCAGAAGAGACCGTAAACCGTAGAAATGAACACGCCAATATCCACGACAGGAAATCAATGGCAATACAGCTTGACCAGAAAATAACTTTTTTCCATCATTATCTAAAAATGAAAGAACGGGGCCAGATGGATTATAAGACCAGGTTGGACCTGCGATAATAATCAAATCCCATTGATCATAGATTACCGGATCAACAGGTTTTATCGAATAACGTTTCCGAAAAAACGTCTGTAACATCATGATGACAGTGGCAGGGATAGTACCAATTGGAAAGCGGAGATCCTGCTCTGGTGTAAGCTTTTCCCATGTTATATCAATTTCATTCTCCTCGAGCCCCTCCACCAGTTTTTTCAATAAATTCCGTGTCTGATGGCTATAGGAGTATGAAACTATGAGTATTCGTTTTGCTGGCACAACAGTAACCTCTGAATGAAAAATTCCATCATCTAAACTCTTGAATACTATACCGTAAAAAAATGCAAAAAAAAAGCCCCCGATTACTCGGGGGCTCGAAAAACTGAGAAAGAATATGCTCTATTACTATCCTTCTACTTCATGCTCAACACCAATGGCAATTTTGAAAAGTACAGTCACGACAAAGATACCAGTTGCCCAGACACCAGCGGTGATACCAAGTTCGTTCATGGTCGGGATATATTCGGTGATTTCATGCATTGGAGTTGGAACAAAACCCGCAAGTACAAAACCAATTCCCTTATCCAACCAGAAGGCCAAGAACAGGGCTGCACAGCCCATTCCAAGAACAAAATCATTCTCTTTTGCGGCTTTTGTTGAAAGGGTAGCAATTGCGCCAAAAGCAAGTATTACAAAAGCCCACATAAACGGAACCAGATTATTATATACATGACCGTGATGTTCAAGACCAAAGAACAGATATTCAAGTGCATGTTTATGTCCTGGAATATTAGAGTAATATCCAACAAAGAACTCAAGACCGACAAAGAACATATTCAACAATGCAGCATAAATAATAATGGTCACAAGCTTGTTCATTGCCTTACGTCCTGCATCAAACCCTGCAACACGTTTTAAGATCAAACAGGCAATAATGATAAGTGCTGGACCTGCTGCAAAAGCAGATGCAAGAAATCGTGGTGCAATAATGGCGGAAAGCCAGAAGTGACGACCAGGAAGACCGCAGTAAAGCATAGCTGTTACAGTATGAATGGAAACAGCAAAGGGGATGGAGAGATAAACAAAGAAATAAATCCACTTTGGTGGTTTTACCTGTTTCTTCTCAGCAGTGAGAATAACCCAGCCGCAGAGAATATTCAGGAAAAGATATCCATTCAAAACGATGGCATCGTAAAACAGCATGGAATTTGGAGATGGATGAAGAACAACGTTTAAGGCACGCATTGGTTGTCCAAGATCTGCCATAATAAAGAGCAGACACATGACGATGGCACCAATTGCGAGAAATTCGCCTAAAATGGTAATTCGCCCAAACTCCTTATAGTTATGGACATAATAGGGAAGTACCAGCATCACACCTCCAGCCGCAACTCCGACCAGAAAGGTAAACTGAGAAATATACAATCCCCATGAGACATCACGGCTCATCCCGGTCAAGCCAAGGCCAAAGTTGTACTGCCTGACATAACAGGCAGCACCAATAGCCATGAACATTCCTAAAAATGCAAGCCAGATCCAATAAGCTGGTTTGCCTTTGAGTGTTTTTTCAATCATGACTACCTCACACTATGTAAAAGACTGATGGTTTAGTACCCAGTGTTGGCTTTCTCTGGATAGTAAATTCTTTATCAAGAACCGCACGTACATCGGATCCTGCATCGTTCAGGTCACCAAAAGTGATGGCACCTGTTCCTTTGCAAGCCTCGACACAGGCTGGTTCCTGCCCAATAGCCAATCGCTCAGCGCAGAAGTTGCATTTTTCAACAACACCCTTCATACGTGATGGAAATTCTTTGTTGTATTTCTTGATGTATGGACGAGGATCCTGCCAGTTGAAGGATCGTGCGCCATACGGGCAAGCTGCCATACAGAAACGACAACCGATACAACGATGGAAATCCATTGCTACGATACCCGTGGAGGCAACTTTAAAAGTTGCCTGGGTAGGACAAGCCCTGCAGCATGGTGGATCATCACAATGATTACATAGTGCGGGAAAATCAATATTAGCTGTTTTCTTGGAGATGTGATAACCGGAATGATCGGTGAACACATTCTCAAAGGGAGATTTCCAGATCCATTTAATCTCATTCTTTGTATCAGGAAACTGCGGGACATTATGAGCATCGATACAAGCGCTAATTGCACTATCGAGCAAGCCTGGCTTATCAGCCATCTTACGCATATCAATAACCATTCCAAGACGCATGCCTTTAGGAGCTTCTTCTGCATGAGCTGGTGCATGACCAGCAGCAGGAGCAGCATGTCCGTCGCCTGAGGCCAGTACGGGAGTAGCAGACAGCTTAATAAATGCTGGTGCTCCTATTCCTGCAACCACAGACGCACCTGCAATTTTTAAGAATTTTCTTCTTTGCTTATCCATTAGTGGGTTGCCTCCTTCGATCCTGCTTCATTGGGAGTCAGATGACAATCCCAGCAATATGGATCGACTGCTGCATAGGTATGGCAGCTATCGCAGAATTTCTCTTTTTGACTATGACATTTCATACATGCCATCTGCAGACCTTTTGGATATTTCACTCCATCGATCTCAAGAATTTCACGATCAGCATCTCTTAAGACATTGTCGCGCCATTCGTTAAGCAGCTGCATATGGTTTGCCCGCATATACTCAGCAGACGCTACACAGTGTTTTTCTCCACCTGGTGGTAACTCTGGCTTGGGTAATTCCCCAGCCGTTGTAAACATGCTAAACCAGATTGGAAAAGTCACAAAAAGGACGAATACTATCAGTCCCGGTATGATTGTTCCTTTGTTATACATTTACGTTTTCCTCCGTTCCGGTTCCGTTAAAGCATGGTTCTGAGGCCATCGGGAAGTTCAGACTCAGTCCCGTCAGCACCATAACCCATGGCTCGTTTCTCGTTATCCATAATCAATGCATTTCCAACAAGTTCGGAAATACCACAGACACCACAGCCAGGATTCCAGTAATCCATAAGCGATGTAAGTGTTGCACGATCAATGGCGCAGACACAGGAAAGCATATTAACATCATGTTTATCAACAACATGCTTCACAGCATTCGCCCGTGGCAAACCAGCACGCATTCGAAGTTCCATGATCTCATCTGTATTAAGCCCAGTTCCGGAACCACAGCAGAAGGTCTGCTCACGAATCGTATTCTCAGGCATTTCAACCCAATCAGGCACTACATGATCAAGGATGTAACGTGGTTCATCCATAAGACCCATGGCTCGCGCCGGGTTACAGGAATCATGATAAGTTGCCTTAACATTTGCATTACGACTTGGATCAAACTTGATTTTACCATGCTTGATGAGATCAGCGGTAAACTCACTGATGTGAATCATCTTACTTGATTTGGCATTATCAAAGACAGTTCCTGTAATTGGAGACTTTGGAACTTCCATAAAGTCAGCGGGACCGTTCATGGTATCCATATACTGATGAACAACACGCCACATATGGCCACACTCACCACCGATGATATATTTTACTCCGAGACGCTTTGCCTCAGCATACATCTTGGCGTTCAGTTTCTTCATCAACTCGTTGTTGGTGAAGAGTCCGAAGTTACCACCCTCTGAAGCGTATGTTGACCAGGTATAATCAAGGCCAATCTGCTCAAAGAGTGCCAGATAACCCATGGCAGTGTAGAGCCCGGGCTCTGCGAAAACATCAGCAGATGGAGTAATAAAGAGAACCTCAGCACCTTTACGGTTAAAGCTGTGGTTAATCTTTACACCGGTGAGGGCTTCAACGTCTTCAGCAAGAAAATCAACGTTGTCTTTAAAAGTATGGGGTTGGAGTCCCATATGGTTACCGGTACGATTGGAGTTTGAAGCTGGCTCCATAATCCAGTTAATACCGATACCAACAAGATGAAGAAGCTCACGAATCATCATGGTAACTTCAGCGGTATCAATACCGTATGGGCAGAAGACTGAACAGCGTCTACATTCCGTACACTGGTATGAGTACATGAACCACTCTTTCAGTACGCCAACTGTCATCTTACGTCCGCCTGCCATTTTGCCAAACAATTTACCAGCTAAGGTAAAGTCCTGACGATAGACAGAGCGAAGAAGTTCTGCTCGAAGAACCGGCATGTTCTTAGGATCACCGGTACCGAGAAAGAAGTGACATTTATCTGCACAGGCGCCGCAACGTACACAACAATCCATGAAGATTTTAAGAGATCTGAATTTCTCAAGACGTTCTGCAAGCCCTTTCAGGATGATCTCTTCCCAGTTTTCAGGAAGTTTCCAATCATCTTCATCGGGTGACCAGATACGGGCGTTTGGAAAATCTATCCCGTCCTGGCTGTCGAGATATTCGACCTTTTCCTGTTTTGCAGGGTAGGCAAAGTTCCCCTCTTTAAATATAGCCGGGGTATCCATCCAGTCTTTGGTAGGTTGTGCTCCTGTCACCAAAGACGGACCCTGCACTACGCTTTTTGATAGTTGTTCTAATTTTGCAAGTGCCATTATTCTATATCCTTATATAATTTGGATCAACAATCCTGTTATTCCTCATCCTTTTTGGGAGGAAGTTCTTTCTCAACAGGGATGCCGGCCTCAACCATGAACTCTCTAAACTCATCCTCATAACCTGAATAAGAATGAGGTTTGATTGTAGGATCATTCCAAGGGTTGATATGACGTTTCATACGACTGTCATTTGCCATATTTCTGGTTGGGCTCATGAAAACGCCGCCCATATGCATCAACTTACTGTATGGAAAGTAGATAAACAGAGTTGAAACCAGGAAGACATGAATATAAAAAATGGAACCAATTTCAGCATTTATAACTGGTGAAAATGTTACCAATCCAACCAGCAGCTCTTTGATATTGATGATATCGATATTAGTTCGGAAGAAATAACGCATCAATATACCAGTACTAGCAACAGCAAAAATCAGGAAGAGCGGAAAGTAATCATTGGCAAGTGAGATATAACGTACGTTACGATTCACAAGACGACGGCCAAAGAGAAACAAAAGCCCAGCAAGAATGGCAAGATCACTTGCATAGAGCAATGGCGCTCCAACCTGAAGCATGGCACCGGCATCGAGAAAATCGATGAACTGCAGCCACTGCGGAACAGGATTCAGGAACAGGCGCATATGCCTGACTATGATCACCAGAAAAGAGTAATGGAACAGAAGAGATGCAAGCCAAAGCCACCTGGATGATTCATAGGTGATTTTGGGTCCCTCGTGGAGTTCGGACTTGGTGTTCCGAAACAGGGACCTGAATGCAAAAATTTCCAGAAACATCCTGGCGACAACTTCCGATGTCTTGGTCGGGCAGTCTAGTTTGTCCTGTTTGATAAAATCCAGAGATTTCCCCTGACCACATGTGGTCGGAATGGAGAAAGGTACAGGCGATTTTGCCCATCCCACTACTCTGTAGATAAAACCACCCAGGAAGATTGCGATCGCAAGATACGGAATCAGAACACCAAACAGGTATTGCATTCCAGGTATCATGGATCCCAGCCACGCTACAATAATGAGCGCTAAGACTGCCAGGAATGAGAAGGCATACTTCATTTCTTCTTACCTCGCTTCAAATTGAACTGTATAGGTTTAGCCTCAGTAATTTCCCCTGAACCGAAGAAAAACCTGTTAACTACAATAAACTAACTCCATTAATCAAATAGGAAAACTCACGGGATCGTTCTCATCATTTTTCAGCAGGTTGGATGGACATTTGCTGTCAGTAAGAATGATACTACCGCTTTTTATCTCTTTAATTCTGACCTTATACAATCGTTCACGACACTGTGAATACAAATCAAACGCAGCAAGAACGGCAAGATCCACTGCAAATTCAAAGTCGTAAAGATCTGCAATAAATTGCTTACGCTCTGAATCCTTAGCTAAGATTTCACGGGTAATGTGTTTTACAGCATGAATGGGAGCTACCGCTTCAGATGCGGTGAACTCCTGAATGGAACGAATCCGCATGATCTGGTCAAGGGGTGCAAAAAAATCTTCAGGATCAGCATTTTTTGTGAGCAGTTTAAAGAGTTCTCCAAGAGACTCACGGGTATTGCCACCCACGGGATTTGAAAACTTATCCGGGCCATTTTTAAAGAATGTGGAAGACTTATAACTTGACAAAGTATAATCAACCCACTCACTTACTATCTTATCTTCGTAATTACGAAATGCTTCTGCAAGATCCATCAAACCCTCAACACTAAATTTATTTCAACTAATTGAATGAATAGCCATTCATAAGCATCGAGATTTAGCATTTTTTGTCGTGTTAATCAAGAAAATTTTAAAATAGCAGCCTTCAGCAATCGCTGAGAATCTTTCACATATCTCCAAGAATATGAAGAGACTCGTTAATATAAGGATCTTCCTTAATTTCTTCTTTCCACTTGTCCTTATCTTTCTTCTTATCAAGTTCTGAAGCAGTTACATCTCCATGTTCTGCATTCTTTTCTTCACGGTACTTCAGGTAGTGTGCACCTATCTTGTCACGAGTAGCTTTGGCCTCTACCCGCTTCTCTTTCATATCAGAAAGTTTCAGGGACATGGTGGTTTTCTTGACGCGTTCCGATGCCTTTGCAGCTTCGTCAGCAATAACCTTCAACCCATCATCTCCTAACACCCTCTTTTCGGATTTCTTTTTCAACGTGGCAAGATCAAAAGCAGTTGTACCATTTCTATCATAAGAAACCGGCGCTACCTGGTCCCAGGGTAGTGAATTATCGAGATACTGCTCTCCCGATTCAAGGTGTTGAAACAGACTTGGCAAAACGATGTCAGGCTCAACCCCTTTATATTGAGTAGAGCCGCCATTCACGCGATAAAATTTCTGAATAGTCACCTTTAAGGCACCAAGGTCTTCATATTTTTTCAAATGAAGTAATGGGATATTGTCGTTCATGTCTATAAGCGTCTGAACGGTCCCTTTTCCATGGGTATGTGCCCCACCAACAATGACTGCTCGTCCATAGTCCTGAAGAGCTGCCGCTAAAATCTCAGAAGCAGAAGCTGAAAACTGATTCACAAGTACAAGCAGTGGCCCATCCCAGGTAAGAGAGGAATCATCATCGCTGAGCACTCTCTTATTCCCATAACTATTTTTAACAAGAACAACGGGTCCTTCTTTTATGAACAAACCGGTGGTATCCACAGCATCCATTAGCGATCCGCCACCATTGTTGCGAAGATCAAGAATAAGCCCTTTGATACCCTCTTTCTTCAATTCCTCAATGGCAATTCGAGTATCATCAGTGGAATTTCTGGCATCGGAGGATCCATTTCTGGTCTTTTCGAAATCACGATAAAAGCTCGGTATCATCACATAACCAATTTTTTCACCACCTACCCCTTCCATTAAAGTGGATTTCACAAAAGTCTCTTCGATCTGTACCACATCACGCTGGATCGGTATCAGTTCTTTAGTTCCATCTGGTTTCTTAACAGTAAGACGAACTTCTGACCCTTTAGGGCCACGAATGAGACGCACGGCGTCACGAAGGCGCATATCTGTGATTTCCACTGATTCATTCGCCCCTTGTGCAACTTCAAGGATTATATCTTCAGCCTCTAATCGCCCCTGACGGGCAGAGGCCGACCCCGGTATAATATTTACAACTTTGATATAGCCATCCTCTTCGCGAAGCAGAGCACCTATTCCTTCAAGACTACCCCGCATATGGATATCGAAGTCTTCCTTATTGGCAGGTGGCATATAGTTAGTATGAGGATCGAATGCTCGTGTCACAGCGTTAAAAAAACGGTCGTAATGATCTTGTTTGGTCTCCTGATGCATTCGATTGAAAAAATTCTTGTTCCGCTTGGCAATCTTTTCTTCAGCCTCGGCCCACAATTCGGCGTCACTTTTTAGAGGCTCTTT
>DAOVZA010000390.1 GCA_030635405.1 Desulfocapsa sp. | reverse complement strand
TGAACTTGTAATTCAATGAATTTCTTACAGGTCTTCCAAATGGAATCCAATTTGATGGGTTCTGACACTTTCCCGTTTTGTAAATTATCAACTTATTATTTCTTGAGAGCATTACAAGATCATTATATTTATATCTTTACGGTAAGCGTCAAATCGTCTGGTCTATGAAATAATCTGTCCGTCTACCATAGTTTAAGGCGGAGGATAACATGAGAAAAAACATTACCTACAAAAAGGAAGAACGAGCGTATCACGTAAAACAATGTCTAAAATGGATAGCATCTGGAAAATCTATCAGGGGCTATGGCCTAAGACATGGGATTAACCCAAGAACGCTGCATGGTTGGGTGAGCCGGCACCATGATCAAAGCCGTTTAGGGGATAGCAAAACAGCATCACTGGTAAGAGTGACAAGAAAAAAATCTCAAAGCAAAAGACCGACATCTGAAACAAGCAGCCTTCGTGTAGTTGTGGGGGCATTGGCAATTGAATTACCGGCAGGCAATAGTGATCATGATTTGAAGAGAGTTCTTACCACTCTCAAGGAGATGATCTGATGCTGCTGGATTGGAACAGTTATGAATGTTACATTCGGCCTGGCAAAACAGACATGAGGAAAAAAGCATTTACCCTCTCTTTGTTGGTGGAGAACGAGATGGAAATGAGTCCCTTCGAAAAGAATGCCTATCTATTCTGCAGCAATTCCAAGCGGATTCTCAAGGTGATCGTATGGGACGGTAACGGGTTCTGGGAGATAAGTAAACGCTTGGAAACCAAAGGGACATTTTCCTGGCCAGCGAACAGGGAAGAAGCTTTAAAAGTAAGTCTGGATGAGATTCGGCTGATGTTAAAAGGAGCCGATCCGTGGAGAACACTTCCTGTAGAAACTCCAGAGAAAGTATCGTAATAGTTGTTGTTTTCAAGTAAATAATTCTGCTTCTAGTTGTTATTTATGTTGTTTTATGGTAATGTTTTATCATGATCAACAGCATGAGAGAACAGCTTGGAAATATGGATCGACCCGCCCTTGAAGCGGCGTTATCCCAGACCCTTTTGCAGCTACAGGAGTCTGATCAGAGACAACAAGAAACCCAGCGAAAACTTACTGCTGTACAAAATGGAGCAGTTGTTACAGAACAAAAACTTGATGAAGCGCTGTTGGAAATAAAGTTGCTCAAAGAGCTTTATAGGCTCAAAAGCAGTCTTGCTTTCACTCCCTCTACAGAACAGATGGAGCTACTGTTTGATGAGACTGAACTACTTTCTCAACCGCTCAGTAATGAAGCTGAAGAACTGATTCAGGTTGCTTCCCATACAAGAGCCAAGAAAAAGAAACATGATTTGACCACTCTTCCTGCCAATACTTCTGTGGTGGACATTCATCATTCTCTGGATGAGAATCCTGCCTGTGAGCGTTGCGGATCAGCAACAGAACGTACTGAGGACCGTATTGTCTTACAGGTGGCAGTACAGCCGAAGACATATTATATTGAGCGTCATCATTTTCCTACAACAGTATGTACTGATTGTGAAGCTGATGAGGGTGAAGTGAACATCACTACTCACTGGGAAGAAAAAAAGATCAATTCCCTGATTGGTTCTCCTTCTCTGATAGCTGACTGTGCGACACGTAAGTATGCAGATGGGCTTCCCCTGTATCGTCAGGAAGCAATTTTCAAACGGGAGGGGTTCAACGTATCGCGTCAGACGATTTCGAACTGGCTGATGAGTTATATTGCACTGCTTGAACCATTGAGGGATCGGTTCAAAGAATATATATACCACGCTGCTCTGATCAACCAGGATGAAACACCATTGCAGGTTCTCCATCTCCCTAAGCCTGCTACCTCTAAGAGTACTTTTATGTTCGTACAGGTGGGGACTTCTCTGAAGGAAGGGTTGGCACATCGTATCGTATTGTACAGCTATATCCGTAATCGGAAGAAGGAGACGCTGGAATCATTCACGAAAGGATACAGCGGGCATGTAATGACCGATGGACTAAAAGGCTACCTTGGTATAAAAAATCATTTGAATTGCTGGGTTCATGCTCAAAGGGGTTTCAAGAATATTGTGAAGGTGAATAAGAAGGCCTCTGGAGCCCTGAAATTCATCTCTCTGATCAATCGTCTGTTTCAGATAGAGAAGAAGACCCGCAAAAAACATGATGAAAGAGAGGCTTTTCTTATCGAACGGAGGAAGCTGAGTGTGAAGGTCTTTGATGATCTGAAGGATCTTATGGATACTTCTCGTTCTCAGTATGCGTCCAAGAGTCCGATGGGTAAAGCAATCGAGTATCTGTATACCTACTGGAACTCTCTGATCAGATATGTTGATTGTTATGAAGCTACCCCAGAAAATAACGTCGCCGAGAATGCTATAAGACCCTATACTTTGGGTCGAAAAAATTGGCTGTTCAGCAATACTGAAGGAGGTGCTAAATCCTCTGCATTCTATTACAGCCTTATTGAAACTGCAAAAGCTAATAAGATCAATGTATATGATTATCTGTGGTATTGTCTATCAGAAGCCCCCCGGTGCAAAACTGAAGCTGACTGGGAAGCCCTGCTTCCATGGAACATGGATAATGAGAAGGTGGAGCAGCTGAAGGTTGTTCGCAGCTCCGCGACTCCTGACACTGCCAGGGTCGATCCGTATGTCCTCAGAGGAGCTAATTAGCTGAAAGTCAATTCGGCGTCAGCCGATTTGACGCTTACTCTTTACGAGGAAAGGGCGCCGAGATCATTATATTTTATTCCTGTTGAGGATACTTATTGCCAATCGTTTTACAATTCCCGACTCCTCCG
>DAOVZA010000131.1 GCA_030635405.1 Desulfocapsa sp. | reverse complement strand
ACCAGCATCACGCCCATCTCTCTTTGTGGGAATGTTCCCGCAAAGTCCAGGATATTGCCGATAGTTGAATTAGCTGTATCTGATGATCCAGCATTATTTTTTGACTTGATGGCACGGCCAACCAGGGCAGAGGCCACCGCATATTGCAGATCCACTTCATCAGGCACAGAAACCTTTTCACCACGAACAATAGCATCGAGATCAGGCATCTTATCCAGGTTTTCAACAAATGCGGAGAGCTCTATTCCAGCAGCAGGACCTACGCAGGCCTGAAGCGTGCCCAGCAACAATCCGGAATTGTCACCAAACTTCTGCAACGCCCTGTGTGCAAACTCCCATGAACGAGGAGAGGGAAACGCCACAGGATTATGCGCCGGGTCAAAATCAAATAACAACTCAGGACGAAACCTCAGAAAACCAATAATGCGTTCATCAATACCATTTGCGTATGCCCAACTCACCCAGTCATCCAGATTTACATCCACCTCAAAATGTGAGAAACGGTTTGCAAGTGGTGAGGGCATACTGTAAGTCACACCGCGATCACCCTGACGGTTACCAGCCGCAACGATCGCCCATCCATCAGGGACACGATACTCTCCCAACTTCCGGTCCAGAATTAATTGATACGCAGCTGCTGAAACGCTGGGTGGCGCAGAAGTGATTTCATCCATAAACAATATCCCGGAAGCCCCATGCTTCTTGCTGTCTGGCAACATCGCTGGAATCGCCCACTCAACAAATTCATCTGAGCGAAAAGGAATACCACGAAGATCACTCGGCTCCATCTGGGACAAACGTATATCCACAACCGGGACTGAATGTTTAGCCGCCACCTGTGCAACCATTTGTGATTTTCCAACACCAGGCGGCCCCCACAACATCACCGGGGTATGGTGTCCACTGTGTGTACTCAGGAATTCCTGTTCCAGAATGGTTAATAACTGTGCTGGCCGCATTGCCCCTCCACTAAAAATACAATAACGCTAAAATGCTTTGTGAGTGCGTTTTTCTGAAGATACTAGAATACCAGAAACCGAAATGAAAAAAGGAACATATTCTTACTGTGGATATTGAATACAGATAATCGCTAGAAAAACAGGAATTCCATCATTCCTGTTTCTAATTCAGGGAATCCTGATAATCTGAAAGTATCTGTTGATGGTCAAAGGCAAGATCAGGCAATTTACCCATTTCAAAGCACTGTGCATTTTTTGCATCATCCCCCGCTAAAGGCTCACCTCTTGCCTCAGCAACATACACAATACTGACGGTATGCATGCGGCTGTCTCGGGATGGGTCTGAATAGACCCCCAATAATCTTTTAAGTGAGACATCAAGCCCGGTTTCCTCGCGAGCTTCACGAACAGCGGCCTGCTCCACGGTCTCGCCAACATCAACAAAACCACCGGGCAATGCCCAGCCATGGGGTGGATTTTTTCTTTCAATCAACAAAACTGTGCCCGCAGGTTTGTCTGCAAGCTCAATAATAATATCAACGGTTAATAATGGTGTGACAGGAAGTGACAAGGGCGGTGCCTTTCTTTGAAATCTAATTATAAATGCAGATCTAACTTTTCCTTATAAACTGAATAATATGCCGCCTTTCTTTTTTATTTGGCCTGCGCTTTGCATGGGGTGACTGCTGCGCCATTAATTTCATCTGACTGGACATTTCCTTTCTGGCTTCTATGCTCTCAGACGTTTCTTCATACATATTTTGAGCTTCTTTTGCTGCACGTCTTTTTGGAAAGACCTCCTGCACATGCACAACAAACTCTTCCTGGCTCTTTCTTATCCTTATTTCATCCCCCAAACTTATAAGGTAAGAACTTTTTACGCGCTGATTATTGATATGAACCTTTCCACCCGCCACCGCAGTGGCTGCAAGTGAACGTGTATTGACACCACGGGCAGCCAACAGCCATTTATCAATCCTTAACTTTTCACTCTCCGACATTGGCAGGTCCAGTACGACGATCCTCAAAATATGAGACGCCCCCCTTCCCGGTCATGCTAACATTTCCCTCAACCACTGCACCTTCTGCGATCGCAATAGTTTGACCGGTAATGTTTCCGGCAATCCTTGCTGTGGCAGTAAGCTCCAGTTTATCCCTGGCCTGTACATCCCCATCTACCTTACCTGCTATCACAACATTCCCAGCTGTAATATTCCCCGTCCACTTTCCAGGTTTCTGAAGCATCAAGGTGCCTGCAAGATCACACGTACCATCAATGCTACCGTATATTACATAATCACTATCACCCGCAAGCGTGCCCGTTAAAATCGAGCTCTCACTCAGGATGCTTTGGGATTTATGGATATTGTCCGTTAATCTTCGTTTCTTCTCATTATTATTGAACATATGTGCTTCCCTGTTACTGATACCATTGGGTAGTTATTCTTTTTAAGAAAACACTGATCAATTACCTGTCGTCACTCCGGCTTTGGCATCATGCGCCGGAATGACGTAATCAGAGAATCCAAATATAATTATTTACTTAAATATAGCAACAAATCATTCATGCGGCTTACAAAAGCAGCCGGATCTTCCAGTTGGCCTCCCTCACTTAACAGGGCCTGATCAAATAACAGGCTTGTCCAGTTAGAAAAGCGCTCATCATCCTGCTCATCTTTTAATTGCTGCACCAGTGTATGGTCTGAGTTGATCTCAAGTATTGGCTGAACAGTAGGTACTGCCTGCCCTGCCTGCTTGAGTATATTCTGAAGATTTACGGCCATCTCATCTTCTTCAACCACCAGACAGGAAGGTGAATTGGTCAACCGATGACTAACACGCACTTCTTTAGCCTTGCCTTCCAGCTCTTTTTGCATCCTTTCCAGCAGGTCTTTATATTCCTTATTCGTTTTCTTTTCTTTCTTCTTGTCTTCCTTGTCCTCAAGCTCACCCAGATCAAGATCACCCTTGGAAACAGACTGCAATGGCGTACCATCAAATTCATTGAAATGGGACACCATCCATTCATCTACCCGCTCACTCAGAATCAATACTTCGATTTCCTTTTTACGGAACACTTCAAGATGCGGGCTGTTCTTGGCTGCGGTAAAACTGTCTGCCGTAATGTAGTAAATCTTTTTCTGCCCTTCTTTCATACGTGAAACATAGTCTTCTAACGAAACATCCTGCGTTTCACTGTCTGTATGTGTAGAAGAGAAGCGCAACAACTTGGCGATGGCTTCCTTATTAGCAAAATCTTCAGCCGGGCCTTCTTTCATCACGGCACCGAAGTTCTTCCAGAATTCTGCGTAGGCTTCCTTGTCATTCTTCGCAACCTTCGCCAGGTGCGACAGGATCTTCTTGATCGAGCCGGAACGAATCTTGTCAATCACCTTGTTATGCTGAAGGATCTCGCGCGATACGTTCAAAGGTAGATCATCAGAATCCACCACCCCGCGAACAAAGCGCAGGTACTGCGGCATCAAGTGTTCTGCATCATCCATAATGAATACACGCTTCACATAGAGCTTGATGCCGTGGCGTTTCTCACGATCCCACAGATCAAACGGTGCGCGCTTGGGAATATAAAATAGTGTTTTATAGGCCTGGGTTCCTTCTACATGGTTATGCAGCCAGCTCTGTGGGCCTTCAAAATCATGTGCAATATGCTTGTAAAACTCCGTGTATTCTTCATCGGTAACATCTTTCTTGGCACGTACCCACAATGCCGATGCCTGGTTTACCGCCTCTTCTTCTCCTTTCTTTTCTTCATCGGTAGACTTCATCATAATCGGAAGCCCGATATGGTCCGAATATTTCTTGATGATATTACGGATTCGGAAATCTTCGAGGAACTCTTCTTCCTCTTTCTTTAGATGCAGAACCACCTCAGTACCACGAGATGATTTTTCTACATTCTCAAGCGAATAAGCGCCCTCGCCATTTGACTCCCAACATACACCATGCTCAGCACCAAGACCTGCCCGACGGGTGGTAATGATGACCTTGTCGGCCACAATAAATGAAGAATAAAAACCAACCCCGAACTGACCGATCATGGCGGCATCCTTAGCCTGATCACCCGTTAAAGATTCAAAAAACTTCTTCGTACCCGACTTGGCAATAGTACCGATATTTTCCATCACCTCTTCACGGTTCATACCGATACCGTTATCGGTAATCGTGATCGTGCCCTTATCCTTATCAAAATCGACATGCAGCTTAAGCTCAGAATCATCTTCATACAGGGCATCATCACCCAGCGCCTCAAACCGCAGTTTGTCGCAGGCATCCGATCCATTCGAGATCAACTCACGCAGGAAAATTTCCTTCTCCGAATAAAGAGAATGGATCATTAAATGCAGAAGCTGCTTAGCCTCTGTCTGGAATTCAAGGGTTTCTTTATGTGCCTCAACGCTCATGACTAGCTAAACTCCTGTTTATATTATAAATTTTATAAGCGGAAAATGATTTATTGTACTGACCCTATTTATAAGGGCAAGGCCTGAAAACTCAAGGGAAAAACGGATATTCTGTTGAAATTGGACAAAATTTACCCGAGCCAACAAAACATGTGGAGTTGCGGTAGTGCCGGCGTATTATGTTTGCAAAACATAAAATAAGAAGGTTTATGAATACACAGTGAAGGGAAAACGTATACCAGCCCAAAATCGCTCGGATCTGAGCCCATTGATACTAGTTAAACGACCAGTTTACAAGTCTATCCTTATTTGAAACGAATTCTCCACCTTCATAGAAAAACGTATTTGCAAAACACTGAACCTGATCTCGATTCTCAGTGCTGAGGCCTTTCCACCAGCGTTCAGCGAAGAACGTGTTCTCACAATTCAAAAAGCAATACTGCACAAAGATATCCCCTTTTTCTTCGTCCGGTAGGTTATCAAAACTTGTTACAACAGCATTGGGCGCATTTTCGCTTCTCAGCCAAACAAATACGATAGCCCCTCCTTCGTCAGTGTTCATAACCGAATGCGAAAGCGATTCGGCGTCAATGCTTAAATCCCACATATCGACTAGCTTATTTCCAACGAAATCGAATTCACACTGAAACACACTCGAACTTACAACATCTAAATCTCCACGGAAGAAATAGCACTTACTGACAAACGTCTCAAGCTCGTTCTGTATTATTGCTGATTCATAACTAACCCGTAATCTTTCCAACTCTTCAACTGATTTTATTTGCCCTTTTATGCTTTTCGCATAAGAAATCTGTGTATTGATCTGTTCGTCAAGATTACGTCCCCGATCCATAAGATGGCGTTGAAATTTAAGCACTTCAATTAGTGCTTGTTTTCTGTAAAGCTCATTGCACACGTTTCGAAATGCTTGCAGCACGCACTGCCTATGTTCCCCGGTAAACGGTTCTCTTTCTAGCTGACTGAACAAGCTAGAGTCATGGCCAGCACAGTAACCGGGGAAAACGGAAGCCTTTCTCCAACCTGTCTTGGATACTCCTAGTTCACCATCAGTTGAATTGGATTGAAAGTGCATCACATGGCCCGTTTCGTCCACGATTCGTTCTAATGGTCCTTTCCGTTGGATTGTATGGGAATCTATTACTCGTCCATTACAGGTTGTCGGCGAAGCTTGGGGGTGCATGCACCCTCGTTTTTGCCAAAATATTTTTTGTTGGAGGCTTAGAATCTGGCCAAGCGGACAGGGTGTCTCTTGTTCCCGTAAACGATGACACTTCTTATATTTTTTACCAGAGCCACACCAACACAATTCGAAGTGTTTTCTGTCTCTTAAAGCATTTACGACTAACGGGTGAGTCTCATCTACTTCCGTTACCTTAAATGGTTGAGGTGGTAACTTAATCATTCTTTACAGCCCTACTGCACTCGAATGAGGTCCTTGAAATAAGAATCAATGGGGTCAGACTCGATTGATTTAAATCTAGCAGCCTCTCTTATTATAGAGAAACCACCTAACACGATAGTTTCTCTATAAGTTGTTACTGTAGATAGTAAACTGCAAATTGAGAGAATTTATTCACTACCGCATTTTGTGTATCAACAAATGATATTGCCATGGTTTTACCCAAAAGCCCACCTTCATTATGTTCTGCAGTAATATTGTACTTAGCAACAACCTGACCAGCATCTAATATTGATACGGTTCCTTTAAGCATGGTGTTGGAGCCAATTAATTTTGCTGTCATAGCTCCGCCGGGTAATGGCATAGTAAGATAATCAAGTACGACTTTCATATCCACAGGTTTAGAACCTCGCAGATCGCTTGCATCCTCTTTTAGTTTGGCCTTCACAGCAGCCATGATCGTATCTGACTTAACCCCTGCAACTTTTGACACTTCGATCGATTTGATTGAAATATTGCCTGCATATCCATCAGATGGCTTAACGAGGTAAGGCTTACTAATACAGCCAGTCAACATGATGCTAGCTAATAGCATGCAAATCAGAGAAATTATATATCGTTTAATAGAACTCGTTT
>DAOVZA010000079.1 GCA_030635405.1 Desulfocapsa sp. | reverse complement strand
GGAACAAGTTGACCACTTTTGCATGACAAGAGGTATAAAAACCAACTGGCCAGATTACCGAATTACTTCAAGCTAATAGCCATTTATCAGGTACACTGTTTACAGTTTCCGATATGTTTATCCAGTCCGTTATCGCACCACTTCTTTTTCATTTGCAAAGTATCAGAGAGTAAATCATTATTCTGCCCCAGATAATCTCTTGATTGTGATGGATGGTAAAGATGAAAGGCTAATGCATTGAATTTGACATTCTGCCTTCTCACATCTACATTCAGCAAACGGGCTGCAAATTCAGTATCCTCGTGGCCCCATCCAACAAAATTTTCGTTAAAACCATTCACCTTAAGAGCATCGTTTTTCCAGAAAGCAAAATTACACGTTTTTATACCACCCAACCTGCTATTTCTAAAGGAAAGTATTTTGGATAAAAACCGTGAACGAATACAATTCTTGCGGTTTCCAACGTTTTCACCAAAAAAATTAATTTGAACATCTCCTGAGTGAATAATCTTTTCAGTGGCAATTTTGCTTAAGATAACGCGGGATCCCTGAACAAAGTAGCCTGGGGTTGCATAATGAACATGATCTTCTATAAAATGTTTATCGAGCATGATATCCCCATCAACAAGAATGCAATAATCGGCCATACTTCTTGCCATTGCCATATTCCTGCAGCGTGCTGGTCGAAAGCCTTTATCTTCCTGCCAGCAATGGTACACCGGCATTCCGGCCCCTTCTCGCATCTTCTTAACCAATTCAGCGGTTTCAGAAGTCGAGCCATCGTCAGCAACAATTATTTCGGATGGTAATAGAGTTTGATTGAGGGCTGTCTTTAGGGTCAACTCTAATGTTTTAACATTATTATAAGTTGTAATGATAAGTGATATATTCATAGAATTTACCGCTACAGGGATTCTAATTTGGGGAATTAAGACTCAAAGAAGGATTTGAGCTTCTTTGAATACCTGTTCTACAGAAATAGAATACATACACGTGAGTTCTTCACAATTTCGTTTTCTGCACACAAGACAATCAAGAGTCTCATTTCTTACTACCTTACTCAGGACCTTATATGGACCAACAAGCCTGGGATCAGTCGGTCCAAAAAGAGCAACAACCGGGATTCCTGCAAGCGCTGCCATGTGCATTGGTCCGGAATCAACACCAATATACAATGAAGACTGTTTTATAAGAGCAGCCGATTCTATAAGAGACAACTTACCTCCTGTAATTAAAGGATCCGTCTCCATCAGTTTTGCAATGTTCTCGAGCACGGGTCTGTCATAATTTGAACCAGCCAGAACCACTCTAACATTTTCCTCTCCCTGTAACCTGTCTCCTAATGCTGCCCAGCGATCAAGTGGCCAAAACTTACTTTCCCAACGGCCAACCGGATTAAAATAAACAAGACGTTTTGTTTCTCCTTCAATGATTCTTGTTACTGCTTCCTGATCCTCATCGTTGCTTTGCAGAAAGAAATCCTCATCCTCAACTGTACATCCAAGAAATGGAGCAAATAAAAGGTTTTTATCCTGAGCATGGATCAATTTTTGAGGAACCTGGACTAGGTGGCGTTGAAAAAAGGTATTCAATTCCTTGGCATCTGAGAACCCTATTCGTACACCACCAGGGTTACAGAAAGAGAAGACACCGCTTCGAAAGGAAGCGTGGAGATCTAAAACAAAATCATATGGGTCTTCAACAAATGCTTTTCGCAATTCAGAAAAAGCTCCGAGAGTTGAAGTCATAGCTTTAAAAAAAGCACTCTTTTTTGCAGATGGTTCACTGGTTGAAGGAATATCAATCACAAAAACTTTATCAACATTGACATCTCGTTCAACAATTGACGAAAAGGCTTTTTGAACAACCCAAGCAATGGAAATCTCGGGATAACTACGTTTTAATGCATGGACAAGAGGAAGAGTATGAATAATATCACCAAGTGAACTCTGCTTTATTATTAAAATTCTTTGGGAGCTAAGTGATATTTCAGCTTCTGTATCTTCAGTTTCAATAGAGCAGAAAGTAGAAAGCAATTTCATAGATTGGTTCATAATGGCTTGTTTTCTTAGAATCAGGAATAGATAAACATGAGGCAGTATATAACTATTTATAAAAGATAGAGATTAAATAAACAAGAAACAACATTAAAAAAAAGGACACTATACGAGGCCTGTAAATTAATGGTTGTTTTCTTTCTTTTTTACTGTGTATCAGGTACTTCCATCACTCTAATCTTTGCTTGTTCTTTTTCTTAAAACAGGATACAGAATTATAACATTTTAATACAAACTGGCAAAAGACCAATCAGCGATATCCTAAGGTATGTTTTTATACACCGAGCATTGTTATTGTTGTAGACTTAGCAACAAATATTCTAGAAAAAAATTGAGGTAATTATGACGATGTTTCCATTACAGGCAAGTGCAGCATATCGCCTACAGGAAAAAATAAAAAGTTTGCTTGGCTATAAAAGTTTCTTACGTAGTCTATCAAAAGTTGACAGTGCCGCCAGTGTCCCTCTTGATGAAACACTGATTTCCCAATTAAGTGGTTATCCGAGAAACCATAATTATGAGATATCAGATGGTAAACTCATTCCCAGTTTCAAGCTCTACGAACGGCTCCGCCTTGTTCTGTCGGCATTTCCAGAACCTTTAGAAAGTTTTCTGGATATCGGTTGTTGCCGGGGGTTTTACGTGATGAGCGCAGCAATGAAGCCATCCTGTAAAAAAGCTGTCGGCATTGATGTTCACCAGCCCTTTGTCGACCTTGCCAGTAACGTATCTAGCCACATCGGGTTAGATAATACCAGTTTTCACATAGCTACTCTGGATAAACTGGTAGCAGATCCTGAAAAATACCAGGCACCTTATCAAACCATCCTTCTTATCGGTACCTACCACTATCTCTTTTGGGGAAGCGAAGTTGACCCTCATTCATTTGGCGATCACGATACAATCCTAAAAGCTCTCTCAAAGCTGTGTACGAAACGAGTGATTCTTTCAGGTCGACTTGAGATTGATCGTCTCCCCGAATATAACCGTGTCGGTGCAGAAAACACAGAACGTGCAGCTCAGTATACAACTGAAAACTTTGTTAAATGTGCTGAAAAATACTTCACCGTGACGTGTCTTGGATATTTGGGGACTTACCCGCTCCTGCAATTAGACAAAAAAGATATCCGTGTCAGCTAAAGAAGAATGAATATTCTCCTTATCACTATCATTGCGATCCCGCCAAAGCCATGGCGGGAAATGCTTCTCCTCCTCTCAAAGCAGAAGGACTTTAACCTTGGACTAGTTTACCAGGAAGGTTCTGAGAATGATGAAGAACTCCAGAATAGTGGTGTTGACATAAACCACCTTCATATCCATTCTAAGTTTGACCGGTCTGCAGGAAAGAAATTAAAACAAATAATACTCAAAAAACAATATGATATTATTTATGCAACAACCAGTCAATCTTTGGCCATAGCCTTAAGGGTTACAAAGAATATGACTCCACGTCCTATTTGTGTTGGCTATCGCGGAGCTTTAGGGCTATTAAGCAAATTTGACCCAGGCAATTGGATTTCATACCACAACTCTCGACTTCGTGGAGTTATCTGTGTTTCAAAAGCTATACAGGAAGACTTAAAAAAAAGCCGCTGTAAAGCAAAATTGAAGACCATCCCTCTTGGCTTGGATTCATCCTGGTATCAACAGCCCGGCCGTAAAGTTCTAAAAGAATTCTCTATTACAGACGAAGATTTTGTTGTTGCCTGCATCGCAACTATCAGACCAGTAAAAGGCATTGACCTGTTATTGTCAGCTATTATAAAACTAGACAAAATACCAAATCTGAAGCTTTTACTAATTGGGCCAATCGAAGATCCGGTAGTTGAAAAAATGCTCCAACTTCCCGAACTAAAGGATCGTGTTGTCGCTTGTGGCAAAAGAAATGATGCCCAGCAGCTGATTAGTGGGGCCGATGTTTATGTACAACCTTCCCGAAGGGAGGGTTTATGTAAGGCTGTTATGGAGGCTATGTTTCAAAAAGTGGCTCCTGTTATTACACGTGTTGGTGGAATGGTGGAGCTTGTTAAAGAAGAGGAAACTGGGCTCATTGTCCCTTCAGAAAACCCTGAAGCATTAGCCGATGCTATTTCCAGACTCTATTATGACCCTGATCTTCGTTTACGATTTGCGGAAGAATCACACAAACGGATACTTGAACATTATACCGTAGAAGGGCTCACGAAAATGACTGTGGAGTTCTTTAGTCAGCTTCTAAAAGAAGATAGGAAATAAGCTGTTCAAATGACTTTACAGTTGAAGGTCTCTATTGAATCAATGTACAGGTTTCTTTCGAGGAGTACCGCCACCAGCCAATTTGACAATAATCTGATTGGACTTATGAAGTCTTGCTGCCATTGCACGAAAGAGATGGCTGGAAACATCAGGATATTTTTCAATAATTTCGTCTAGTTTATCACCAGGGTATCGCTTAATAGCAGATCTTCCAAGAGATACAATTGAGGCATTCCGAGACTCACCGGACAGAACGGCCATTTCACCGAAATACTCTCCCGGTTCTGTGAGTTCAGCTATTTTTTTACCACCTTTCAAAACGGAGAGCCCGCCTCGCAAAAGTTTGAAGAAATCCATATCCGAATTTCCCTCACGAATAACAACATCACCATCTTCATAATTTTCAATATCAGGATTTACAAGATATGCAGGAAGGCTTTCTTCATGAGCAACAGTTCGACGTAATGCTTCCTCCACGCTGGTTACTCCCTGCCTAACCTTTTCGATGGCAGCTTGCCTTAACGGCACCATTCCCTCTTGAACTGCAGTTTTACGCAATTGGTCTTCAGGAACTTCAGCACTGATGGCTTTCGATACTTCATCTGTCACTTCCATAAGCTCAAAGAAACCAATTCGACCTTTATAGCCTAGCCCGTTACATTCGGGACAGCCAATGGGACCATAAGTAACAACGTAATCAACTTCATCCTCAGCAAATCCCATTCGGATTAATTCCTCAGGATCACGCTGTTCCGGTTTTTTACATGCCTGACACAATTTACGACCAAGGCGTTGAGATAAAACCATCGATACAGATGAAGCGAGCATGTATGAAGGAATTCCAATATCTTTTAAACGACCAATGGTGGCAGCACTATCATTGGTATGAAGCGTGGAAAAAACAAGATGGCCTGTCATCGCAGCCTTAATGGCAATCTCAGCTGTTTCCATATCTCGAATCTCACCAACCATGATAATATCAGGATCCTGACGAAGAAAAGCTTTCAGGGCAGCCGGAAATGTCATACCTATGTCGGCATTAACATTAACCTGATTAATTCCCTTAAAGTTAAATTCCACAGGATCTTCTGCGGTAAGAATTTTGATATCTTCAGAATTAAGTGAGTTTAAGGCTGAATAAAGTGTAACCGTTTTACCTGAACCGGTCGGTCCTGTAACGAGTAACAACCCTTGCGGACGTTTCAAACAACGTTTCAAGGCGTCAAAAGTTTCTATTTCAAAACCAAGTTTTGTAAGATTTACGTTAAGAGAGCCCTTATCAAGGATACGAAGAACAACGGACTCACCAAAGAGAGTAGGAAGGGTTGAAACACGAAAGTCGACGGAACGATTACGGCCCAGACGCATTTTAATACGACCATCCTGTGGAACACGACGTTCAGTAATATCGAGATCAGCAAGAATTTTTAAGCGAGCGACCATAGCATTTTTAATACTAAGAGGCAGATTCATGGACTTAAAAAGAGAACCATCCTTGCGGTAGCGAACCTGCATGGTTTGCTCATAGGGTTCCACATGAACATCAGAAACACCATCCTGAACAGCCTTTACAAGAATACCACTCACAAGTTTGATAATAGGAGCATCTGTTGCTGCAAATTGCTCTCCACCGAGATCTTCATCTTCTGTTTCAAGCTCAAATTCACCAGCTGCATCAGCAACAATAGAACCAAAATCGTCAACCTCGGTAACTGCCATTTCTTCTTCTTCGTCTTCCCCACCACTAAAGAAACTGTCAGCTTCAGTATCGTCAATTTTGTAGTATTTCTTATAAGCATCAACAATATCTTTTTCCATGGAGACGCAAACCGAAAGCTCCTTTCCAAGTTCTTCCTGAAGCTTCTCAACCGCTTCTGTGTCAGTGGGTTCAGCCATCGTCAGCTGAAGGGTATTTCCAGCTAGCCGAAGAGGAAAAGCCATGTATTGCTTAGCAACTTCATAGGGCACCAATTCAACAGCTTCGTTATTTGGTGGTTCTTTGGCAATTAAAACAGGAGTGAAATTATGTTGACGACTCAGGAAGTTATAGATGGTATCAGGATCAATATAATCAAAGCGACGAAGAATCGCTCCAATACGGCCGCCATTTTTTTTAAGTTCTTTCTTGGCACTTTCAAGCTGATCTGGAGTAATATAGCCAGCCTTACTGAGTAACTCACCGACTTTCAACTTTCCGGCACCGGAACGATCTTTAACCGTCCCCTTGAGGGAACTTCTTTTTTTGGCAATATTTTGTTTTACGACCATTTTGTCAAATATATTTCAAAATTAAACTAGTTACGAGACGTAACGAAGTATGGATTGGTAAAAATTCATATTCAACAATACAACTTTTTCTTAAAAAAAACAAACGGGTTAAGAAAAGTATTCTTTTCTTAACCCGTTATCTAACACTCCATGGAATCCTCAATGGAATGTTAGGATTGTTTATTAGCTTTTTTATATGCTACTTATGATTCCTAGAACACTCCTTTTACTTTTCCAGTTTCAACATCAACATCAACACGACGATATGCTGGATCAGAACCGGTACCAGGCATAAGACTGATAGCGCCAGCGATAGGTACAACAAAACCTGCACCTTTATAGGTCATGATATCACGGATAGGTAATGTCCAGCCAGTAGGTGTTCCTTTAAGAGCAGGATTATGAGAAAGTGAAAGGTGAGTTTTCACCATACAGGTTCCCATTTCAGCCATATCAGGATCAGCACTGAGTCGTTTCATTTTTGCCTGAGCTTCAGGGGTGTAACTCACACCATCTGCGCCATAAACCTCTTTAGCGATCAGCTCAATACGCTTATCAAGTGGATCACTTAAGTCATAGAGGAACTTAAAGTCATTTGGTTCTTCACAGGCATCAACAACTGCATCAGCAAATTCAAGTGCACCGTCACCACCATGTTCCCAATGACGAGACAGGGCAACACGAGCACCTGCTGCCTCACAGATACGACGAACTGCTTTAATTTCATTATCAGTATCAGTGAAGAAGGCGTTAATACAAACAACAGGATTGATACCAGCTTTCTTAACGGTCTCAATGTGATGGAGAAGATTCTTACAACCCTCTTCAACCCAACCCACGTTCTCACCATTATACTCATCAGGCATTGGTTTACCTGGAACTGGAATTGGAGCACCACCGTGGCATTTAAGTGCACGAATGGTTGCAACAACTACTGCACAGTTCGGTTTATTACCTGAGAAACGGCATTTTAGATTCCAGAATTTCTCAAATCCAATATCAGCACCAAATCCAGACTCTGTAACATTGTAACCTGCAATCTTAAGCCCAACTTTATCAGCAATAACAGAAGATTGACCAATGGCAATATTAGCAAAAGGACCAGCATGAACAAGAACTGGCTGGCCTTCAAGAGTTTGCATCAGGTTAGGATTAATAGCCTGAACCATCCACGCTGTCATGGCACCATC
>DAOVZA010000299.1 GCA_030635405.1 Desulfocapsa sp. | reverse complement strand
TAACGTTTTAGCTCTGTTGATTTTGCCGTTAACAGAACAGACATTCTGATAGACAAAGGAGTTTGAACAACATGAATGAACAACTAGAAAACCGCGCTGGCAAAATTCCACTGAAGCGTATTGTTAGCTTTTTAATTTCCCTTTTTCTTTTAGCAGGGTGCGGTGATACTGACACTACTTTTGTTGACCAAAACAAAGCTGCATGGCAAGCATGTGTCGATACTGGTGGCGTACCTATCAGGTCTGCATGGTCTTCTCAGATGGCAGATTGTATTTACAAGGGGAATTGAGATGAAAGACAAGGAAAACATTGTACTTTTTAAGGAAACGTTTTGGCAATCAATAATCTCAGATGCTTGGACGTTTGCCGGTATTTTGCTTTGCATCTGGTTTGCTGAGAGCAACGGTTCTGTCTTTTGGCTGTCTGTGAGTTGCGTAGGGCTTTTTATTTGGATGATACCATTCAAGCCACACCGAAAGAAATTTAGAAGCCGTGAGGATCTTTACAAATACCTTGCTTCTGGTGACGATGGTTCTTGAAGATAACTTTTTTATCACTGTACTGTTTCAAAACTACCAATTTAGTACCCGCTTGCAGTCGTATTAGATTAAAACTAAAAGCAAATAGTGTAATAGCTTTTCTTGATATGCGAGATATAGTCGTTAAGTGCTGAAATTGCACTATGTTTTTGTTGTCGATTCAGGTTTCTTACCCAAGTAAATTTGAAAATTAAATACAGATATGTGCGTTTCTGGATTATCTGTATTATGTATAACAAGATAATGGAAATATCTTGAATTGCTCATACGAAGATGGGGTAACCATAATGCATTGTAAATACAGGGAAATGAAAAGTTTTGATTAAGAAGAAAGAAACCGAACAAAGACTCACAGTTTATGGAGAATTTCTCCTGAAGCGTTCCATGGTATCTCCTGGTAAAGAGCAGTATTTTATTTCCTGGGTCCGACAATTCTTTTATGAAGAGCATCTTTTTAGAGGACGAACATGGGAAGAAAAGCTACCGCAATTTCTTGAAAAGTTATCAAGCAAACCTCTGATAGCAACTTGGCAAGTGGATCAGGCTGAACAGGCAATACGACTCTATTTTCAAAATTTTTACGCTGCAAAAAACAAAATATCAATAAAGTCCTCCGATTCGGATAATAATTTTAGAGAAGTGCTTTTTGATAGTGAAAAAGCCCTGTTTGACCTTAAAGAATGGATGCGTATTAAGCACTATGCCTATAAGACTGAACAATCTTATCTAAACTGGTGTAAGAGGTTTTTCAAATACTCTCTGGAGTGCAGTGATACTGGAGATGGTAAGTATGTTTCCGTTACGCCTCAATTAATTAAAGATTTCCTTGCATGGCTTGCAATTCATGGAAAAGTTGCCAAGTCAACACAAAATCAGGCTTTTAGTGCTCTTCTTTTTCTATGTCGCCATGTGTTGCATATTGATTTGCAAGATATGGAAAAAAACCTTCGTTCTAAAATAGGGAAAAAATTACCAGTAGTATTGTCTCCAGTGGAGGTTAAATTACTTCTTAGCTTCATTTCTGGGACCAGTGGATTAATTCTGAAGCTGATTTACAGCTCTGGAATTCGGGTCAGTGAATGTTCACGATTACGCGTAAAAGATATAGATTTCGATCAAGACTTACTTTTTGTTCGCTCAAGTAAAGGTGATAAGGATCGTTCGACTCTTCTTGCAACGCAAGTTCAACAGGAATTAAAAACTCACCTGGAACGTGTGAAGAAGCTTCACGAACAGGATTTAATTGATGGCTTTGGTGAGGTGTATATGCCAGGTGCACTTGGGAGGAAATACCCAAAGGCTTGCCGTGAGTGGGGATGGCAGTATGTATTCCCGAGTGCCAGACTTTCGGTTGATCCGCGCAGCAAAAGAACCAGACGACACCACGTTAGTGAAGGGAGTATCCAAAAAGCAATGAAAAAGGCTGTTGTGAAGACGGAACTTGTAAAACCTGCTTCCGTCCATACTCTTCGGCATAGTTTTGCAACTCACCTACTTCTTAATGGAGTAGATCTGCGTCAAATCCAGGATTATCTCGGACATAAAAGTGTCGAAACAACCATGATTTATACCCATGTTGTAAAAAATATGCGTAATCCGGCAATAAGTCCTCTGGATCTTCTCGATCAGATGACTAGTGAGGCTTTTGATGTTTCCTGAAACTTATTGTAAGTTTTTAAGCATCCAGACATCGCAGCCACCATGAATAGTTTCTTCAAGAGGATGTTTTAAGTGAGTGAATCCCAGGCTTTCGTAGAGTGCTATTGCAGAGGTCATGTTTGAAAGTGTGTCGAGGTAGCACTTTTTGTATGATTTTGATTTTGCGAACTTTAGGCATTCTTGGGTTAACTTTTTACCAATGCCTGATCCCCGGCTTGTTGGCAGCAAAAAAAGTTTTCGGAGTTCACATATTTCATTACTCTTCTGGAAGGCTGCAATACCGCCACCTCCGACAAGTTGATTGTTGATTTCTGCAACCAGGTATAGTGAATTGTTTTGCCCACTATAATGTTTACTCATACATTGTACTTCTAGGTCAGATGGGCCAAAACCATCACCAATGGCGCCATATTCACTACCGACAGCCTTGATGATGTTACAAATTTTATCATCATCTTCAGCTCTTATCTCTCTTATTTTATATTGCATTATTAACGTATGGTCAGCTGTTGTAATGTGTTTTGTTCTGCCACTAGAGGCTGCTAATTGTGTCATAGGTCGCTGGCCACAATATTCCAGAAAGGATAGTGGTAATAGCTGATCCTGTCAGGAGAATTGGCATTCTCAAGTAAACACTCAGGCCCATCATAAGGATGTTAATCCAGCCCAAAGGAGTTAAGAATGAGAAAAACCAGCCCACCGGCACTTGGAATGCCATGCTAAGAAGATTATCGATTGGTGGGATAACTGCTAACTTGTTTGTCTGAGGGGTGTAGTTTAAAAACAGTAGTGCAAGCACTGACACAATCAGCATTAATGGGATACTTCCAAGTAACCATACAAGAAAAATATTCATTTTAGTCATTAGATTTTCCACCTTTGTTTTTTCATCCTTGATCTTATCTTGACACAGATTTATCTTAACGCATACAATATTTTATTGATGGGGATTTTTTAATGAAAAAGAGTGTCTATCTCATAGGTCATAGAGCAGTGGGCAAGTCATGTGTTGGTGAGACTCTAGCCAGAAAACTGGGCTATAACTTCCTTGATACTGATACGTTGATTACCGACAAGTGCGGTTGTACAGTGGCAGAAATTGTCGAAAATGAGGGATGGCCGGCGTTTAGGGATTATGAAAAGCAGGTGTTGTTTCAACTCATTCATCAAGAATCAAGCGTGGTAGCCACTGGAGGTGGTGCGATATTACATCGCAATCTTTGGGCAGATATTAAAAAACAGAGCATTGTTATTTGGTTGAAGGCAGATGTCGACATTCTTTGTAAACGTATTGCAGGCGATCAATTTTCTGCCAGACAGAGACCAAGTTTAACTGGGAAAGATGTCTTTCTTGAGCTAGAAGACGTTTTGAAAGAGCGTAATCCATTGTATAATAAAACAGCAGACGATGTAATTGATAGTGGAACAATGACTATTGATGAGTCAGTTGCCGTAATTGAACAAATTTATGCATCAATGAATAAGGAATAAAAAAAATGGCAGG
>DAOVZA010000290.1 GCA_030635405.1 Desulfocapsa sp. | reverse complement strand
ATTGTAGAAGAACATGGTGGAACCATATCCTTTGATTCAACAGAAGGGCAGGGAACCTCAGTTGTGGTTGAAATTCCCTGTTAAAATTCTATGTTAAAGGAAGTTCTTTTGGTGATTCTTGAGGAATATCTGGTGCGTTAGGAGTTTTGTTTCCTGAAAATAATGAGATGATTTTCTGAAAAACAATTTTAACTCCTGACCATATTTTTGGAAGCATCCAGATGGCAGCAAGCAGAAAGGCGATAAAAAAAGCCAGGAAAGCTAAAGGGTAGTGCAGCATAGCAAATATTCCACCAATCACTGCAACATCTTCAGCAACTGATGCTGTCCAGTTCGAAACAGGTTCTGGAGAGGTGTTGATCAAGACTCGTGTTCCTGCCTTGATTGAATGTGTTGTTGCAGTTATCCCACCGCCAAGAATACCAGCTGCAATGACCATGGAAGAATTGACGTCACCTACTGCTCCAGCGGCCAGCATAACTCCAGCAGGAATACGGATAAACGTGTGTATACCGTCCCATGCGGTATCAACACCAGGGGTTTTGTCCACAAAAAATTCAACCAGATACATCAGGGCTGCTGCGCCAATGACCATCGGATTTTGGAGAACCAGTAGCTGTTCAGGAAGAACCATGTTTCCGGTGAGGCCAAGAGTTCCTAGTACTGCAATGGTCGCATAAAGATTAATTCCTGCCGCCCAGGAAGCACCCATTGTGAGTGCCAGAGTGGCAATTAGCTGTTGGTAAGCATCCATTGTATGTTTTCCTCTCTATCTTCTAGCATGTCCCAAGTTTATTCTTGGCTGACAACTCTATGTAAAAGCGAAGAAAAGATAATCATTCTTATGACCATTGGCAAGTCGGGTATTATTGTGTCTGGAAGTTTCTATTCAAAAACTCACATTCTTTTGGGGTTAAATCAAACTTAATCTCAACCTGTTGCATAAGTGTTTGCCTGCTTTTGTCAGGGTGATCTTGCAGAAGCTGGCTGAGTTCTGTCAGGGCTTGTTTTTTCTTGTCACCGCAGGATTGTGTAGGATGTTGTAGAGACATGGTAAAGATTCCTTAAATATTAAATTAACAGGGTTTTAAAATGATTCCTGCAAGTGGAGGAACTATCACTTTAGTATGGAAATTTGCCTGCGCGTATGGTTCTGCAATAGTTTTATAAATTGATTTGTTTGCTGCATTACTTCCACCAAATCTGCCCTGGTCAGAACAGAATATCTGTTCATAATTAGCCCCTGTTGGGAGACCTAATTTATAATCAGTGAAGGTTTGCGGTGTGAAATTGAACAAACAGACAAGATGATCATTACGGTTTTTAGCAAAGCGAGCGTATGAAATAATGGAGTTTGCACGATCTTCTAAATCAAGCCACTGAAATCCCTCCTGATCAAAATCCAGCTCCCAGAGGCTTGCATTATCTTTATACAGACTATTCAGGCCCTGGAAAAAGTTTAACATTTCATTATGTAAATTGTTTTCATGGAGCAGGTGAAAATCGAGGCTTTGTTTACATTTCCACTCATGCCACTGACCAAATTCTCCTCCCATAAAAAGGAGCTTTTTCCCAGGATGCATCCACATTGTCAGGTAAAGAAGACGAAGATTAGCAAACTTCTGCCAGAGATCACCGGGCATCTTATCTATAAGTGATTTTTTCCCATGGACAACTTCATCATGCGAAAGAGGAAGAATGAAGTTTTCTGAAAACGCATACATCATGGAAAAGGTGAGATTGTTATGGTGAAATCGTCTGTAAATTGGTTTTTTTTCAAAATAATCGAGGATGTCATTCATCCAGCCCATATTCCATTTAAAACCAAATCCGAGTCCACCTTGATCAGCGGGTTTTGAAACACCATAAAAACTTGTGGATTCTTCGGCTATCATCAATGTGCCAGGGTGACGATCATAAACAATGGAGTTTAAGTGTTTTATAAATTCGATTGCTTCAAGGTTTTCACGTCCACCGTAATTATTGGGCAGCCATTCTCCTTCTTTTCTTGAATAGTCAAGATAGAGCATGGATGCAACTGCATCGACGCGGAGACCATCAATATGATATTTATCCAACCAAAATAATGCATTGGCAATGAGGAAGTTACTTACCTCTTTTCTGCCGTAATTATAAATAAAGGTACCCCAGTCAGGGTGAGAACCTTTTCTGGGATCATCGTGTTCAAATAATGCAGTACCATCAAAGCGACCAAGGCTATGAGAATCTTTAGGGAAATGAGCAGGTACCCAATCGAGAATAACGCTAATATTTTCACGATGACAACAGTCTACAAAATACATGAAATCTTCAGGAACGCCGTATCTGCTGCTTAAACTAAACGGGCCTGTAACCTGATACCCCCAGGATTCATCAAGGGGATGTTCCATAACAGGCATTAACTCGATATGGGTAAACCCAAGTTTTGTTACGTAGGGGATGAGTTTGTCAGCAAGTTCCCTGAAGGTAAGGAAGCGTTCAGGATTCGCTGGATCACGTTGCCAGGAACCCGGGTGAACTTCATAAATGGACATGGCACTGCCATATGGGTCGGCATGTTTTTTAGCTTCTTGCCATTTGTCATCCTGCCAGTGATAATGATCAAGGTACCTGACCATGGATGCCGTTTTTGGTCGATGTTCTCCGAAAAACTGGAAGGGATCTGATTTTTCCAGTATTTCCCCTCGAGTGGTACGAATCTCAAACTTATAAATTTCATCTTCGCCAATACCTGGAATGAACAACTCCCATATTCCAGAAGTACCAAGGCTACGCATTGAATGAACCCGACCATCCCAGCTGTTAAAGTTACCAAGCACAGAAACTCTTGTAGCCGATGGAGCCCAGACACGAAAAATTGTACCATGAATCTGGGAATACATACCTGGGTGCGCACCGATATGATTGTAAAGCTCGTAGTTAGTGCCAAAATTGAAAAGGAATCGATCCTCTTCACTCAGAATAGGCATAAAACGATAGGGATCGTTAATAGTCTTTTCGACACCATCGTTATAAATTATTTTATATTGATAAGTGTAGGGATCAAGATCACCATCTTTTACTTTGCCACGATCAATTGTGGCTTCAAATATACCTTCATCTCTTACTCTTTCCATGGGGATGATTTCACCATCAATTAGCAACGACACAAATCTGGCGTGTGGCTGAAAACATCGGATGAGAGCTGAATCTGTATCCTGATCAGAAAAGTGGACTCCTAACACCTGAAATGGATCATAGTGTTCGGCACGAAGAAGGCGGTCTATTGGTGAATTGGTTTCCATGGGGTACCCCTAAGCTATAGAAAGCGAAGATAGTGACTATTTTATTCAGATTAGCAAATCTATAAGGGAAAATATAGTTCAAAATGGCTTCAATAATAAATTGTTAGTCCATTAAATCAAAAACTCTGTATTGAACACTGCTTGACCATAATTGAAAGGATCTGTTACACTGCCTCTTAGAAATTTAACGTAACTTTTGAATATACTTTGAAGTGTTTGAATAATAATGGATACCACCCAAAAACCAATTATAGATACCCTGACAGGATCTTTTTTAGTGTCCACACCCCGTATGCCTGATCCTCGTTTTGCTGAACAAGTGATTTTTATCTGTTCACACGGGCATGATGGCGCAATGGGGATAGCCATTAATAAACCTAACCCCTCTCTTGATTTTGAAAAAGTTCTTCTCACCAATAAGTATCCGGTACCTGCTGGTTTGGATGCTCCTGTCTATATAGGGGGGCCTGTGGAGCCAAATGCAGGTTTTATCCTATACCAGTCAGACTAAGAGACGCAAAAGCACACACACTAAAATAGT
>DAOVZA010000305.1 GCA_030635405.1 Desulfocapsa sp. | reverse complement strand
CCATCTGGACCAGAAGTAAAAATGAGATCACCGACGAGGAGTATAATGACTTTTATAAATTCGTTGGTAATGCAGTTGATGAACCTCATTATCGTCTCCATTTCTCAATTGATGCGCCACTTGCCATCAATGCGGTTCTCTTTGCCCCCAAAGAAAATTTTGAATCCATGGGCTTTGGTCGTGTAGATCCCGGTGTGAATCTCTATTGTCAAAGGGTGCTCATTGATCAGCATTCTGAGAATATTCTTCCTGAATGGCTGCGCTTTTTAAAAGGAGTGGTTGATAGTGAAGATCTTCCGCTGAATATCTCCCGTCAGGCTCTTCAGGATAATGCCCTGGTGATGAAGCTTCGTAAAGTAATCACTAAACGTTTCCTTAAGTTTCTTGCTGAAGAGGCCAAGCGCGATTCCGACTACTATCTTGATTTCTGGAACACCTTTGGCATCTATATAAAAGAAGGTGTGACTTCCGATTATGAATTCCAGAAAGAACTTGCTCAGCTGGTTCGTTTTGAGTCTTCACGATCTGAAGATGGCAAACCAACCTCACTTGCTGACTACGTTGAACGTATGGCAGAAGGCCAGGAAGAAATCTATTACATTAATGGCCCCAACCGTGCTGCCATTGAAGCTGGTCCATATGTCGAGATGTTTAATAAAAAGGATATCGAGATTATCTACACCATGGAGCCAATTGATGACTTCGTACTTAATCATCTTGGTGAGTTTGATGGTAAAAAACTGGTTTCTGCTGATCGCGCAGATCTTGATCTCTCTAAAAGTGGAGACACTGAAACCGATGAAGACAAGGCTGAAAAACTCAGCAGCGATGCCAGTGCTGATCTTGTCACCTGGTTAAAGAAAACACTCGATGACAAAGTTGCCGATGTAATTGAATCTAAACGTCTCGTGGATTCTCCTGCGATGATTGTTAATCCTGATGGTTATATGACATCGTCCATGGAACGTATTATGTCAGCAAGTCGTATGGAAAAAGGTCTTGCACCCGAGGCTAGTAAGAAAAATCTTGAGATTAACCTTGCAAGTCCATTGATTAAACAGCTTGCTGAACTTGTAAAAAGTGACGAAGCTTTTGCAAGCGATGTAGCCGCGCAAATATATGATAATGCTATGATTCAGGCCGGTTTGGTAGTTGATCCTATGGTTATGGTTGAGAGGAATTATAAAATTCTTAATAAAGCTGTGGGTGCTTAAAAAGCACTTATATATTGAAAAATACGCCTCATCACGCTATAGAACGGTTGAAAATGCTCGTCCTCACGGTTTTCAACCGTTTTTTTTTGCAGTGGGAGATTCCTATGCTGAACACAAATCGTTCTCTTCTTATCGCTTTTCTGTTTCTGGCCCTGTTTATGGCAGGCTGTTCAGGAAGGCCAACACGCCATTTAGTTTCTGATGTGGCCATGATTCAGGCTGGACAGTCCACCCGTGAAGATGTGATCACCCTTATGGGAGAACCTGACACAAAACGTATGGTGGGCGATCAAGTCGAGGAGTGGACCTATTACGAGGAAGATCGGTCAACTCTCCAGAGTACACCATTTGTTGGCGGTGCCTTTGATGCTGATGGCTATAATATGGTGATTATTACCTTTACGGGTGATATCGTCAAAGCCAGCAATTATCGCGGGTACAATGACGATGAATTTGACTGGAAGGACGATTATTCCTGGCAGGAGACTGAAAAGAAGTGATAGATCGCTTTGTCACAATACGGGAACGCATGGTGCAGGAGCAACTCCTGGGGCGTGGTATTAGTGATGAACGAGTTTTGAATGCCATGACAGAGGTGCCCAGACATCTCTTTGTCCAGGATGCCCTGCAGGCGAAGGCCTATGGTGATCATCCTCTTCCCATAGCAAGTGATCAGACTATTTCCCAACCCCTTGTTGTCGCTGCGATGACTCAGGTTTTACAGCTTAAAGGGACAGAGAGGGTATTGGAGATTGGTACCGGATCAGGATATCAAGCCGCTGTTCTTTCACGACTTTGTGAGAAGGTGTATACCGTTGAGCGAATCAACACTCTTCTTGCGGGTGCTCGTCGAGTTTTTGATCAACTTCATTATTATAACATTCTTTCCCGTCTTGATGATGGAACCATGGGCTGGCAGGAATATGCACCCTACGATGCCATCATTGTAACAGCAGGTGGGCCTGAGATTCCTCAGCCATTGATTGATCAGCTTGCTGATCCTGGTTGTATGGTGATCCCGGTTGGTGATCGTGATGTTCAAGAGTTGCAGTATCTTACAAAAAAAGATGGCGAAATAAGCGTTGAACGTCTTGAAAGTGTCCGATTTGTGAGTCTTGTTGGCGAACATGGCTGGTAATAAAAACTGTTTTAACTTTGAGTATATATGTCTGAAGAAATAACAAAGAAAGTTGGCCCTGTGCGTCGTCTCTATGACTGGATGCTGCACTGGGCAGACAGTAAGTATGGATTACTGGCTCTTGTTGTTCTTTCCTTTGCTGAATCTAGCTTTTTTCCCATTCCTCCCGATGTTTTACTTATCGCTCTGGTACTTGGAGCAACGAGTCGCTGGTATAAATATGCATTCTGGTGCACCTTGGCCTCGGTTGCCGGAGGGCTTGCCGGATACGGTATTGGTGTTTTTGCCTGGGATACCATGGGACGCTGGATAGTTGAAAATGTCGCTCATATGACCCTTGTGGATGTGGACGGGCGGCTTGACATTGCGCTTCCTGCTTATCTTATTTCAAGTATGGGAGAATCACTTGGTGGTGAATATCTCTTTCAGGTTTATGATCATTGGAATGCCTGGATTGTTTTTATATTTGGTTTGACTCCTCTTCCCTATAAGTTAACGACCATCACCGCTGGTGTTGCTCATGTTAATCTGCCCATCTTTTTGTTGGCCTCAGTTGTTGCCAGAGCGTGTCGGTTTTTCCTTGTTGCCTGGCTTCTTCATAAGTGGGGCGAACCTGCAAAAGATTTTATAGATAAATACTTTAACCTTCTTTGTATTGCTTTTGTGCTGCTTTTGGTCGGTGGTTTTGTGGTTTTAAAAGTATTTATGTGACCCTGCTCTATTCCTTTTTATTTCATTTTTATTATTAGTGGAACACTTAGTTATATTAGTAAGTAACTGAGCCTTTTAGCCGTGTTTCAGGTATCTCTCGTCAAACGTCCTCGTCCATTCTTCCCTGTGGAATGTTTGTCGAAAAATACCTGAAACACTATTCGTATATGTATGCTGGGAACTAGTGTATACTTGACATATATTTCAAATATATTATGGATAAATACATACTTCTTCCTATCCTCTAGTGCCCGGTCCAAAAAATGACAGTAAGTAAGAAACCACTGGTAGCAACTGCCTACAATGAAATATATAGAAAAATCATTACGTTGGAGTACGATCCGGGCAGACAGCTCAACGAACAGACTCTCGTAGAGGATCTTTCTATTGGTCGAACACCAATTCGAGAGGCTCTGTGTAATCTGAGCTCCGATATGCTAGTGGAGAGTTTACCCGGCAAAGGTGTCATTGTTCCTCCAATCACTTTGCAGAATACAAAGAGTGTCTTTGCTGCTCTTGAAATATTAGAGGTCGGTGTCGCTAAGCTGGCAATGCGTAATAAAATAACAACTCATCTGGAGGAT
>DAOVZA010000076.1 GCA_030635405.1 Desulfocapsa sp. | reverse complement strand
TATCAATGTACGCACGAATGAAAGTCGTTGTCGGTCAGCCGTGGAAAGCCGACTGACCGCCCAGCCGAGAACATCTTTTGAGAACCCTAATGTGAAGAGAATCTGTTCAAGCCATGAATCTTCGTTTGAGATATCAAGATGTTCGCCTACGGTATCGTACCACCAGAAGGATTCGGCAGGGAGCAGAGCCACCATCCTTCTCCACTCTGGCGGTGAAATAGAAGAACAAAGATTTCCATCAAGTGAACAGTTACCTTCATGGGCAATTACATCGGCAATGGCGCGCAGAAACTGCGTTTTTCCTACACCTGATTGCCCAGTGAGGCCTAGACACTCACCAGAGCTCGCCTTCAGGTTATATGGACCATTCCCAAGAAACTTGAAATTAGAGACTAGCAGACCCTTAGTTCCTGTTTTATCAGGGCAGGATGATGGTAAAGGTGCTTCCTTCATTTTCCTTTGAGCTCACAGAAATTGTTCCATGATGCTGTTCGATTATATTTTTGGTTATGGCAAGGCCAAGACCGGTACCCCTATTTTTATCAGTGAAGAATGGCTTAAAGATTTCAGCTGTTTTTTCTTCATTCATTCCAATGCCACTATCATGAATAGTTATGCGTATGGAACCATCTGATGTTTGAACACCAGTTCTTACTCGTAAGGCACCACCCTCAGGCATAGCTTGAATGGCATTCATTATAATATTGAGTAAGGCCCGATAAAAATGATCTGGATCAATTGTAATTCGACCAATTGTTGGAGAGAAGTCGGTTTCAAGAGCAATATTATTTTCTGCAAGTTCAGAGTTAACAAACTGCAAAGCCTGACCAATCAATGAGTGTATGTCAACAGCTTTCAGCCTTACCTTCTGAGGCCTTGCAAAATCCAGAAATTCCAGAACAATATTGTTAAGCCTTGTGGTCTCAGCAACAATAATCTCAGCAAGGTTTTCATTGCCAGGAGCAACTTTTTTGATCCTCTTTACAAGAATTTCTGCGGTGGAACGTACTATTCCAAGAGGACTTTTAATTTCATGTGAAACCGTTGCCACCATAGTCCCCAAATGGGCCAACCTTTGAGCATCACTAAGCTTTTTCTCAAGAGATAGGCGTTCCAGCACACGTCTTTCCATAATTTTCCCAGCCCTGCTTACAATAACCAGCAATACGAGAAACAGAAAAAACATGACCAGTGCCGAAATAAGAATAATTCGGCCTTGCAATCGGACTATGGCAGTATATTCACGGGAAAGATCCTGGGTAATTTCCAGGACCCCCATAATCTGACCGTCACTGCTTGCATCTTCACGTACCTGCCTGAAAGGAATAAATGTCTTGAGACGACATTGTGCTCCACGAACTCCGGGTAAGAGATTCAAAACCGTACCACTGGAAACTATCTGGGAGTTTGAAACACCCTTTAATGCTTTCTTATATTCCAATCCTCCAACATTCTTCCTTCCTATCTGGTCTTCATTGGTGGAATACGAAACAATATTTATATTAGAGTCATAAATTGTTACAGCCTCCATTTTCATACTGTCGGTGGCATTACGCACAATTCTGTCGAGACGCTGAAATTGCTCTGGGTTGGAGAGTGCAATCTTGCCATAACGGATGACAGTTGGCAGCACAAAGCCTCTAAAAACCTGTTGATTGAGATTTTCTGCTAGAAGCAGAGAGTATTCTTCACTTTGATCAAGCATGACATTTCGAGCATGATTTGAGATAAACCAGGAGAGGAAAAGAGTGAAAAGTAGAATAACACCTAGACTTGTAAAAGAAAAATACTTCACCAGTTGAAACGGCATGAGTCCTGCGCGCATTTTTTCGAGTTGTTCAGGGTCATCAACCGATAGAAATTCAGCCTTTTTTTTCTCTTTTTCAATCACCACACACTCCGCATCGTCTACAAACGCTCGTGTCACATGCTATGGTTGTCCTGGCTTCAAAACCTTTTTGATAGTCATTCCATAAATACTCCTGATCTATGGAATGATCCACGCAATTCCAGGGGAAATAATCATCTTTTCCATACTGATAGATTGCAAAAAATTCAGGGGATAAGTCTAATGATCGCATAACCTGTTTCCAGGGTTTAGCTTTAATAGCCATCTCAGCAAGCACCATCCCCATACGTCGATCTCCTCGAGCTAGTACCGCCTGGAAAAGTACATTATCGGGTTTATCATGATTTATACTCACATTTGCTTCAGATCGTATTCCTTTCTTTAAAAAATCTATCTTCTTTTTCAAAGACTTGATTGCATGCGCAGCCAAACCTTCTTCATGAACCTCAAGAGTTTCTCCTCCAAAGGGGTGAAATTGAAATGGTGTCCATGGCTTGGGAGCAAAACAATTCACAGATAAGGTGATCTCACACAGTCGCCCTCTTGCCTTTCCAATTGGGAGCATACGTTCCCTTACCTTTTTTATAAGATCCAGCATTTCCTGCAGATCGTCATAGGTCTCAGTTGGTAACCCTATCATAAGGTAGAGTTTTAATTTATAGAGGCCAACTTCCGCAAGACGTTCCACTGCATTTAAAATATCTTCTTCTGTGAGGTTCTTGTTGATAACCCTCCGTAAACGTTCAGAAGCACCATCTGGGGCGATTGCAACACTTTTCAGGCCACTGTTGCCAAGAAGTTTGAGTAACGGTCCTGAAATTCTATCTGCACGAAGAGATGAAAAGGAGAGGGAGCAACCGCTATCAAGGAGATATGAAGAGAGAGTTTCCAGTTCTTCCGAATCAGCCAATTCCATCCCGAGCAGACCTATTCGATTGACATCGACTTTGCGCTCTTCCAAGCCTTTCACAACAGCATCAGCATCCCATAATCTTGGCGGTCTATAAATAAAACCAGCTGCACAAAACCTGCAACCACGAGAGCAGCCTCTGCCAAGTTCCGTAACATAAAGGTTTGAAAATTCGGCTGCAGGGCTCAGTAGTTGCGAATGAGCAGCCTTTGTAACCTTATCAACAATAACCTTTGCTATTCTTTGAGGTATCCCATCCTGAGTAGGTACACTGGAAATTAGCCGTCCAGTTTGTTCACTATAAACAGGTTTATATAATGCTGGAACATAGGAACCATGAATTTCTTTCTGAATAGATACGAGAAGCTGAGAACGTGTGACTTGACCTAGCTTTTCACTTACAAGAGAAAGAAATGAGGGAAGCATCGCCTCAGCTTCTCCAAGAAGAAAAAGATCTGTAAAGTCCGCCAGAGGTTCGGGGTTCATAAATGTTGCAACCCCTCCGCCAATAACCAGTGGATTAGCAGGCGTAATGAGCGCATCATCACGATTTTCAGAAAAAAGTGGGACACCACCTGCTAAAAGAAGACGAGCAACATTCACATAATCATGCTCGAAACTTATGGAATAAAAAAGAAGTGGGAATTCGGAGAGTGACCGACCTGATTCAAAGGAACGAAAAGTGGAATGATTATCTTCCGGTAAGAAAAAGCGTTCACAGACAATGTGCTCGTTATCATTCAATAGGGAATAAACAAGCTGAAACCCAAGACTGGAAACACCTACGCCATATTTATTTGGATAGAGAAGAGCAACGGGAAGTCGCCCCGTCCACTTTTTGAGATAAGTGCCGCTTTCCTGATCTAGAAGACTCACTGCTGCGCCAGTACCTCTTTTTTTCTGCTTTGCCCTACCCAAATGATTTAGTTGGCTTTTTTTCGAAGATACGTTGGTGTTTCCAATAATTCCTCATTCCAGGGTCTGCTTTCTTTACCGGTCTTTTGAGAATCCCCGGAGGAAATACCATGATTTTCAAATCCGTTGAAATTTGAAGAGGGAAAAATTGAATTTCCAGAGCCCCGATTAGGAGTGGCATCAGTGGGGTTTGCCGGACGGGTTTCGTCTTCCCTGGTTTCTCTGACAGCAACAGGTTTTGTAGGCATTTCAACCTGAACAAGATCTTTCTTCTTTGGAACTGACTCACCAACACCTGTGGCAATCACAGTAACGTGCAGTTCATCGCCAAGTGCATCATCATACAAAGCACCAATAACGACCTTAGCTTCGTCATCAACCTTATCCTGAATAAGAGCAGATGCTTCCATGAACTCGGCCATGGTAAATGATTCTTCAGAGGCAGAAATATTAATTAGCAGACCGCGTGCACCATCAATCCCAACATCTTCAAGAAGTTGATTGTCAATGGCTCGATGAGCAGCTTCAGTTGCCCGGTTTTCACCTACTGCAAAGCCACTACCCATAATTGCCGGACCAACTTCACGCATTACAGTACGCAGATCAGCAAAATCCGCATTCATAAGTCCTGGCACATTTATAAGATCAGTAATGCCTTTAACTGCCTGAAGCAAAACCTTATCAGCCATGCTCAGCATATCTGAAAGCTTGGAATTTTTCTGCATAAGAGAAAGCAGACGATCATTGGGTACGGTAATTATAGTATCGGCATACTTCCGTAACTCTTCCCAGCCTTTCTCGGCATTACGCATGCGAAACTTACCCTCAAAATGAAAGGGTTTGGTCACAACAGCTACGGTTAACGCACCCATTTCTCTGGCTGCCTTTGCAACAACTGGTGCGGCACCTGTTCCGGTTCCGCCACCAAGCCCTGCAGCAACGAAAACCATATCAGCACCTTTCAGGCTGTCTGTTATCTCATCGATGGACTCATGAGCTGAATTTTCACCGGTTTCAGGATCAGCTCCTGCTCCAAGGCCTTTGGTAATACCAGGCCCAATCTGAAGACACACATCAGCACAAGACTGATCAAGAGCCTGTTTATCAGTATTGGCCGTGATAAATTCAACACCCTGCAAGCGATTTTCAACCATTGTGTTAATGGCATTTCCACCACCTCCACCAACACCAATGACCTTAACTACCGCAACACCTTCTGTTTCCGCCATTCTAAACGGCATATGTTCTCCCATATTCACGAAAACTGCAGTTTTCTAATAAGAAAACCGCATAACATTTAAACTAACAAATCATAGCATTTACAACCTGTCACTGAAACATATTTTTTACAAATTTCAAAAAAATCACATTATCTTCCTGAGCCAGTCTTTCATTCGACCCACCATGGAGCTGTCGCTATAACGATGATCAACCTGATGCTGACGTCCGTACATAACCAGTCCGACACCAGTTGTGCAGCGTGGAGTGTTTACTTCCCTTACCTTGCCACCGATCTGAGCCGGATATCCTATTCGAACTGGCAAATCAAATATCTGTTCAGCTAAGTCTGCAAGATTTGCAAGTAAGGCCGTTCCTCCGGTTATAACGATGCCACCATTAATTTTATTCTTTAAACCACAACTTATTAAATTCTGATTTACCATTTCCAGAATTTCAACCATTCGTGCCTGTACAATATCCACCAGAACCTTTTGTGTTACTTTACGCGGCTCTCTATCGCCAACCGTTGGTACATCCACTACGTGATTTGGTTTCACCACTGAGGAGATTGCACTTCCAAAATCCTCTTTTAAGCGTTCGGCATCCTGCAAGGGAGTGCGTAATCCAACTGACAGATCGTTTGTTAAATTATGTCCGCCAAGGCCTATCTCACAGGTATGGCGAATGGTTCCATCACAAAAAACAGCAAGATCTGTTGTGCCACCACCAATATCGAGTAGTGCTACACCAAGTTCCATCTCGTCTGCACTTAATGTGGCATGGGCTGATGCAATGGATTCCAATACCATATCAGAGACTTCCAGCCCTGCCTTATCACAACAGGTATAGAGGTTGTGTACAGCTCCCATATCGGCTGTGACAATATGAACGTTTGTAACCAGACGAACTCCGGTCATACCTAGCGGATTTTGAATTCCTGTATGATCATCCACCATATATTCCTGTGGAAGAACATGGATAATCTGCTGATTCTCAGAGATTTTAACCGTACGGGCAGCTACAATAACATCTTCAACATCAGCTTCCTTGATCTCTCGTCCATTAATGGCAAGAATTCCAGGGCTGTTAAAACCTTTGATATGATTCCCCGCAATACCAACGTAGACATTATGAAGATCACATTTGGCTGATTCCTCAGCTTGTTTGACAGCTTGTTTAATCGATTTCACAGTGGATTCGATATTAACAACCACCCCTTTCTTTAAACCAACCGAAGGTGCCGTACCTATACCTATGATATCAACTCCGTCATCAAAGACTTCCCCAACCACACAACAAATCTTCGTGGTTCCTATATCAAGTCCTACGACGAGGTCTCCAGTTTCCCGTTCTTCTTTATCCTGCCTGAGATCCAGACCCTCAACTGCATTCACTTCGATTTCATCCATTTCCTTACCCTGAGTGATTTCGTGCCACTAAAACTTTATCTTCCTGATAATCCATTCGGATATAGGCCACATCTTCGATTATTGCCTTCCCTTTCTTCTTTTTATACAACACTTTTAGAACCCGGTGTAACTGAGAAAATTTCCTTCTCATGGCACCTTTCCCAAAATAGATAGGAAAGGGTCGTTCCACAAGATAGAGAATCAATTCACCTTCAGATGTAAAATGAATCTCAGAAATATTCTGAGCTGGAAGATTAGGATTGTTTTCACCTGCTAAGCGCAAAAACATATTTGCCGATGCAAGCAATTCTTTTTTTTCATCTTCCGTTTTAAAAACATCAAGCCCGGTTATCACCGGAAAATCCAAATCCTGCCCAGCTTCAACCGTTGCAAAGAGAACACCTTTTCGATCGAGATATTGGAAACTCTCTTCATCACCCACAACAACTAAAGCACGAGGACGATACTCCTTTATAGAAACAACCAGACCATCAGGCCAGATCCTTCTAATTGTTGCCTGCTCAATCCAGGGATGCTGTTTAAGACGTTCCTCTATAACTTTTGGCTGCAGAGTTAACATATTTAACTCATAGGAAATATTTGCATATTTCCTTAGAGTCTTCTGATTTGTTACTGCACAACCGCTAAATTCGATTTCATGGATACGAAAATAGAGTAAATCTCCTAAAAAAGTACTTAACGCTCCGATGGTAATAAAATATCCGCCTATCAGAACAACACTTACAACTATTGCTTTCTTGAAAAAACTCTGTTCTTTTTCTTTTTTAGGGCCTGCTACCCCAGCTATTTGTTGTCCGCGTTCTTCTTTTTTTGCCAGCCATTTTTCCCGTAAGCTTTTCTTTCTTGAAGAACTGCTCAAATGCTTTGCTTTATATCCCTTTTGATTCATTTCACGGGACAATGCGGAGGCACCACTTTCCTTATTTTTTTTTATGTTTGAAAAGAACCTGAGTTTTTCCAGTAATGATTGTTTTTTCATTCTTTCACAACCCGATCAGAGAAAATGTACTTCTGGGTAAAGTTGCACGCCACTATCCTTTTTCACTTGCTCGGTCACAAGTTCCATCAATTGCTGCACATCATCTGCTGTTGCATCTCCAGTGTTTACAAGAAAATTGGCATGAACAGGAGATATCATAGCTCCACCGTAACACCTGCCCTTTAGTCCCGATGCTTCAATAAGTCGCCCTGCAAAATCACCTTCTGGGTTCTTAAAAAACGAACCTGCATTTTTCTGAAGTTTTGGCTGTGCTTTTTTTCGTTTTCTAAGGTTTTCACGGCAACGGTCTTTAATCTTCTCCTGATCATCAACTTTAATATTCAGGTCCACTGAAAGAACAATTCTTTTTTTATCTGCAATGCCCTGATTTGCCCACAATCTATAGCGAAAGTCTAACTGCTCACGACTTAGAACTTCAATTTCTGTGGACGATGAGATCACCTCAACCTCTGCTATAACGCCAGCCATTTCCTGCCCGAAGGCTCCAGCGTTCATAACCACCGCGCCACCAAGCGAACCTGGAATTCCAGCAGTAAACTCAAGCCCGGAATAGCT
>DAOVZA010000394.1 GCA_030635405.1 Desulfocapsa sp. | reverse complement strand
TGCAAATCTTCCTCTTCAACTTCAACTCTGCTCAAGGTTAAAGCAAGAATCCGTGATGATGGATCGTTCCATTGAGGTTTATTTAACTGTGCACCATGCCAGGTGATATCCTGCATGGAGGACAGAGTAGATTCCGATCCTGAAAGGAACCGACGCCGCATGAGGCAGGAGTGCCGTTTGCGAAACTGAATCATTCCTTGTGTGAAGAGAAGCATCTCCTTGTTTTCTTCAAGCAGATTCCAGTCAAGCCAGCTGAGTTCGTTGTCCTGACAGTAGCAGTTGTTGTTGCCCTGTTGGCTGCGCAGCACCTCATCTCCTGCTAGAATCATCGGCACTCCCTGACTGAGCATAAGGATTGCCATAAAGTTCTTCACCTGTTTCAGCCTTAAAGCATTTATTGCGGTGTCATCGGTCGTGCCTTCTGCTCCGTAATTCCTGCTATGATTCTGATTGTCTCCATCCCGGTTTCCTTCGCCATTGGCCTGATTATGTTTTTCGTTGTAACTGACAAGGTCGTAGAGGGTAAAACCATCGTGGCAGGTTATAAAGTTAACAGAGTTAATTGGCAGTCGGCCTGATGCTTGATAGAGATCGCTCGATCCGGTAATCCTGGTCGCAAGTTCTGAGACGAGTCCCGGGTCACCTTTGATAAACTGTCGAAGCAGATCACGATACCGGCCGTTCCACTCACCCCAGCGGAATCCTGGGAAGCTGCCAACCTGATACAATCCACCTGCATCCCAGGCCTCGGCAATGAGTCTGGTGTGAGAGAGGATGTCAGAGAATTCTATATTCCAGACCACCGGGGCGTGATACATCGGGGCGCCGTTCTCACCTCTGGCCAGAATTGATGCAAGATCAAAGCGGAAACCATCAACATGAAATTCCTTCACCCAATATTCGAGGGCCTGAATGATAAAACGTGCAACCAGCGGATGGTTGCAGCTCACTGTGTTTCCACAACCGCTGTAATTTTTATAGAGCATTGGATCATGATCTTCGAGGTGATAAAACCCTCTATTCATCAGGCCCTTAAAGTTTATGATCGGACCATCCTCGCCGCCTTCAGCCGTGTGATTAAATGCGACATCAAGAATGACGCTGATACCTGCCTTATGCAGAGCTTTGACCATATCTCTGAATTCATCCCGGTGATTACCTGATAACGGATCGATACAGTATCCCGGATGAGGGCTGAAAAAAGAATGGGTGGCGTAGCCCCAATAGTTATGTAGTTTTAGATCTCGAGCGTTATCAGGGAGGTCCTGTTCATCAAAGGCCATAACCGGAAGAAGTTCCACTGCGGTTATTCCAAGATCCTTGAGGTAATCTATCTTTTCGATGATTCCGGAGAAGGTTCCCGGGTGGGTAACTTCTGCTGAAGGATGGCGGGTAAAACCTCCCACATGGAGTTCATAAATGATTTCATTTTCACGGGGATGATGAAGTGGAACATCTCCCTGCCAATCGTAGTCATTTTTCTGTAAAACCATGGCCCGCATTGATATTGGCCCTGTTTCCTGAACAGGATTTCGATTGAACTTTCGTTGCCAGAGAGGGGTGGTTACTGCTTTTGCCCATGGGTCGAGTAGTTCTATGGCAGGATTAAAACGACAGCCAGGATCACCATCTTCCGGCCCATCCACCTGCCATGTATAAGAAATTTTTTCTTTGCCAGTCATTCCTTCTAAAAATACATGCCAGAAAAAAAAGTTTCTGTTGTGCGCTGGATTAAGCTCTATAATTTGAAAGGGTTTACTCGAGTCAGGTTTTTCGTAAAGAAGAAGTGTAACAGCACTGGCATGTCTTGAAAAAATGCAGAAATTGGTGCCATTCTCAGAGACGGTGGCACCTGCTGGGTAGCGATGTCCAATTGTAACTGGATAGGGTTTCATAGGTATTCTTATATTGTGGCTGCTGTATCGATTAGCTGGAGAGTCTGTCTTGCAATTTCGTATTCTTCAGCAGTTGGTATAACCAGTAGTTTTATACGACTGTCATCTCCTTGAATCTGAAGAATTTCTTTCTGGCGCAGCGCATTTTTGTCATCATCAAGAACCAGGCCGAGTCGTTCCATGCCCTGGCAACTCAGTTGTCGAACAATTGCCGAGTTTTCACCAATACCTCCTGTGAACACAATGCAGTCCACTCCACCAAGGGCTGCCATATAGGCTCCAATATATTTCTTAAGTCGGTAGCAAAATATGGAAAGGGCAAGTTTTGCCTGACTGTCACCCTGTTTGGCCGCATCACTGATGGTGCGCATATCATTTTCACCGCAAATTCCCTTCAGGCCACTTTCTTTATTGAGCAAAGTGTCAAGAGCAGTCATGTCCATGTTGTTTTCACGACTAAGATAAAAGAGGATGGCCGGATCAAGATCACCACTGCGAGTACCCATGACCAGACCTTCAAGAGGGGTGAGGCCCATGGAAGTGTCGATGCATTGTCCTCCCTTGATGGCTGCCGCGCTGGCGCCATTACCGAGATGGAGGGTTATGATATTTAACTCTTCGATTGGCTGCTTAAGATAGTGCGCGGCCTGTTGTGCCACATAGGCATGGGATGTTCCATGGAAACCATAGCGTCGAACCTTTTGTTTTTCGTACAATTCATAGGGCAGGGCGTAGAGGTAGGCATGTTCAGGGATTGATTGATGAAACGCAGTGTCAAAAACAGCCACCTGGGGAACATCCGGCGCATGTTCCATCACCTCCCTGATTCCTGTCAGATTGGCTGGATTATGCAGGGGAGCCAGA
>DAOVZA010000118.1 GCA_030635405.1 Desulfocapsa sp. | reverse complement strand
TGTTTCAAGTCCGTTTGTTTCCCCCATCATTATATCCATGAGAACAATTGAAACATGCTTCTTGGATAATATTTCAAGTGCTTGATCACCATTGTCAGCTGTTAAAACCAGTGTTCCTGGGAGCCGCTTTGCAAAATTTCTCTGCAAACCAGTGAGCAGATCGGGTTAATCGTCGACCAGTAAAATACTTGGCTGAATATGTTTTTTACTCATCTTTTGCAAGTTCCTTTGTTGTTGGAAGACTAATGCGAAAATGTGCACCCTTCCCTGCCTTTGTAATAACTCTTATGTCACCATCATGTTCATGTATAATTCCGTAACTGACAGCTAGTCCAAGCCCAGTCCCCTGCCCTGGAGCTTTTGTACTGAAAAAAGGATCGAAAATCTTATCTTGAATATCCTTTGAGACACCAGTGCCATCATCTTCAATATCAATAATGATTTTACTATTTTTAAATCCTGTTCTTATCGTTAACGTTCCTGACGTCTCAATGGCCTGAATGCCATTTAAAATGAGATTGAGTATAACCTGTTGAATTCTTCCACAATCGATCAAACTCTCAGGAAGAGCAGAATCAAAATCAGAATCGACAGTTATGTTACTCTTCTTGAGTTGTTGATGGACCATAGCCAGTACATTCTCGATGATGACATTTACCGAAGTCATATGTTTTTCAATGCCGGTTTCTGATCCTCTTGAAAAATTCAGAAGATCAGCAACGATGCGACGACAATTTTCTGCATGCCTCTCAATAATTGAAACATCTTCAAGCACAGCTTTATCACTGTTCTCATTATCCTTTATAATGTCTGTATAACAAAGAATTACTCCCAGAGGATTGTTAATTTCATGGGCAACACCTGCTGCAAGCTGCCCAATGGCTACAAGCTTTTCCGTTTGTTGAATGCGTTGTTCATTCTCTTTAATGCTGGTGACATCTTTTGCAAAACAGACAATGGAGTGAACCGTTTCATCCTGCTGCATGATTGGATAAAAGAACATTTCAAAGATGGTTCCATCTTCCAGTCGAACCTGTCTGGTTTGAGGCCCATCTGTTGAAAGATCCATTTCATCAAGGCTTGAACGTAAAAGATCTTGTTGCCCGGAAAGCATAGCGGTGACATTTGTTCCAATGGCATCCTTCATGGTGATGTTACACTTTTTCAAAAATGTCTGATTAGCCATTTTCAGAGTGCCATCTGGTGAAAGTAAAATCAGAGAGTCACTTATACCATCAAAAACTGACTGAAGAAGTGTGGTTGACTGCCTGAGATACTGCATATTCTGTAAGCTTTCCACAGTAAGGCCAATTTGCTGACCAATAGATAAAAGGAGTTCCTGGAAAGCATCGTTTAATACTTCACAACGAAGTTCTGTAATCACCATAATACCAAGCAACTGGTTACGGCAGCAGAGAGGAATACTGACATTTAACATGTCGTAATTATCTGTGGGATGAATATTTATATTTGATTGATCAATCTTCCCGTGCACAGATTTAAGATTGGCCGCTTCTTCAGCACACTGAAGATCGAATATAGATTTTTTTTCATTATAGAGATATATCCCTGCACCTTTTGCAGGGATTACTTCAAGAACTTCATGAACCACCTGATGAAGTATGTTTTTTAAAGTTTCAGTGCTAGTAATAAGACCAGTAAGTGTGTTGTGTAAGGTCAGTTCTCTGTTTCTTTCCCTGACCTGCTTTCGTGCTTTGCTTTCAGATTTTTCAAGCGCCTCAGTTCTTTCAGTTACCAGTACTTCGAGATTATCGGTATGCTCCAAAAGACGCAGGCGACTGTCTTTTAAATGCATGACAAGAGACCTTGCATTATGGAACAGTTCTTCGAGTTCCTCTTTTGAACCTTTTATTCCAAGAGTAGGAGGATTCTCATCATTTTCAGCAAGAGTATTCCTAAACAAATCTAAAAGATCACGAAGATTGTTAATGATAAGCTGATGGAAAAGAAGCCATACAGCAAAATATAACAATGCAGCAAGGAGAAGAACCGTGAAAAACATTCTAAAAGAACGTTGCCAGATTTTAGTAAGACTTTCATCGATTGGTATTGAAAGGGAGAAAACGCCACCTATACGATTTAACTTTCGATGAAAGCCTCGTTCCAACCCGTAAAGAGAGCCAATGGCAACTGGTGCTTCTTCTGGTTCACCATGGCAATGCAGGCATGAACTTTCAAAGGTCACCGGACGATACATGGTAAAATAACGCCCATTTTCATTTTTGGTTGTACCGTACCATTCCTTTTTCTCAGGATTAGCCAGGAAATAGTCGACCATATCCTGCTCGGCCGGATTGGCCTCAAAATCAGGGTTGCGAGCATCGATCGATACGCGCCGATATATAAAATCTGGAAGTTGATCCTTAAAACGATCCATTATCACTCGGGTCATAAAGGAAGTGGACATCGCTTCAATTATGAATTGATCATCACCGAGTTCCTCATACATTCGCGGCCTCAGAACTTCACGAATATAACTTCTAGTCGACTCAAGTAAAACCATGACAAGGTTTGTTTTTCCAAGTGCCTCTTCTTCCAATATGTTTTTTTGAAAGTGATAGATGATTGTCGTCGTGAAAAGACAAAAGCAAAAGAGAATTATTCCAAGTCCCACTTGAAAACGTAGCTTAAGATTATGCTGATCTTTGTCTGCAAGATCCCTGATTATGTCTTTCATGAAAAAGTTCCTCAGTAGTATTTTGCATCAATGTGCATCCATTGGTATACACCACAAAGAGGCACCTGTCTACCGTTGGATGCACGTGTTGATCTCTTTTATTACACTCCTGCAAACAATTGACCTCCTTTAATGACGTAACCTTCGAACGTTAAGTTGAATTATTATAATTACTCAATTCAGGAACAGAGTTTGCTACTAAAGAAAAAGTATAATCAACAATTTCAAAAAGACACAAAGGAGTAATTAGATGAGACGCACCCTCTTGACGCCAATACTTGTCCTATCTGGAATCGTTTTATGTTGTTCATTGATGGCAACCACAAATATTTTTGATTCTCTGGTTCTCTTTATTCACACCGGAGAGATAACGGTTCTTCAAGCTTTGGCCTGCCTTCTGTTTACCGCAGGTGGTTTTGGCGCAAGCATTTATCTTTTAAATCTTATCTGCGGTTATTTTGTTCCTCGAATAACCACTGAAACAAATACAACTAAAACACAATTTCAGACAAAACATATAGGGGAGGTTTGATTTAAAAGTAATGATTGAGAGAAGCTTACTTACAGAAATTCTAGGAGGATTTACATGTCACGAGTAAAAGAACAAATGCCCGTTTACATAATGGGAGTAATTTTAATAGCATATGGGCTCATTGTAAAATCAGGCGCCCTTATGTCTGTTGCAAAAACACTAAACACGCACAAGACCTTAGATCTACAGGTTACTCTAACCCTGACGATCGGTGTTATTGCTCTGATTGGTGCTCTTATTAATTCGTCCAAGGAACCTGGCCATTCAAATTTTGACACTTTCATTTTGCAACCCCTGGGCGGGATTGTATTAATTCTTGTCATGGCAATGGCCATTCGTTGGTATGCAGAGCCATTGATGAAAATGATGAGTAAATCCTTGCAACCTCTGCTTGGTTTTAAGGTATATAAGGTTTTGAATCTTAACTATGTTGTTCTTGGAATTCTTGCTGGTGTCGTCTTAACTAACACCTGGGGAATACCTAAGTTTGCAGCACCTGGTGTAAAGTGTGCCCGTTTTGTATTAAAAATGGGAGTTATTATGCTTGGCGCCCGATATTCCTTCGCAGAACTTGCAAAACTTGGTGTTTACTCCGTATGGCTGGTAGGTTTTTTCGTACTTGGTACAGTTTTCCTTGTATTATGGTTAGGAAACATTTTCAAACAGCCCAAATCCATGACCGGTGTACTTTCTGCAGGAATGGGTGTTTGTGGCGTTTCAGCAACGGTTGCAGTAGCACCCGTTGTAAAGGCTAAAAGTGCTGAAATGGCATACACCATCGGAACCATTCTTTCTTTTGGTATTATTTGTATGTTTGTTTTTCCAACCATCGGAAAACTAGCCGGAATGTCACCAGTTCAGTTTGGTGCATGGGCAGGAACAGGAATTTTAAACTCTGCTCAAGTTGCAGCTGCCGCCCTTGCCTTTAATGCAGTTGATATTGAAACATTAAAAGTTGCCGAGATTTTCAACATCACCCGTGTTCTGTTTCTTCCAGTTATCGTTCTAGTACTTGCCACATGGTTTGGAAAAGAAACCGGACAAAAATTAAGTTTCAAAAGTGTTGTAATTGATAAATTTCCAGTTTTTATCATTGGTTTCTTGATGCTTTTCACAATGTCTTCCATTGGGTTATTTTCTCCTCCAAGTCATTATAAAGGCAAATACATCGACGTATCCTATAATGATCGTACCCAGGTTACACCCGAGGAATGGGAAACACTGGATACTGCTATGACTGCTAATTCATTTACCGGACTTACCCCACTACAACTTGAAGCTGTCACCGATCTTGTTGAACAGCGACAAATTGCAGGCAATTATGCAGATCGTGCCGATAAAAAGAAATTTGACAGTGTTGGTCGTGCTCGTATGACTCAACTTGAAGGAGTTCTTGCTTCTGCAAAGGCTAAACAGATAACATTATCCGCTGATATTAACGGTGCCATTAAACATGCTGTTAAACAGGTTCATAAAAAATCAAAAACAGTTGTTACATTAACTGATTTTATGATCTGGTTTTTTGCCTTCGGTTTAATTGGACTTGGTATGCAAATCACCAAGAAATCAATTACTCAGGCAGGTGGATGGCCCATAGTAATGGGTATAATAGCTGGAGTTACCAAGGCAACGCTCTCTTTCTTTGTTGTCCTCTGGTTGGTCAAGGATGTTGTTCTAAATTAACTCCAACCCAAGGAGACTCAAATGAGTGATGAAGATAAAAAAGTAACGATTGAAACAGGTGAGGCCGGAAAAGGAACCACCGATATTAGTGAAAATGCAAATACTCAGGAACTTGAAGAACGTGCTCTGTCAGTTTTTTCAAGTGATCGCAATGAAGACATCGTTGCATTGATTTTTTGCCTCATAACTACATTTCTGGTTTTACTCTTTACCAAATGGCTCGTATAGTAAGTAAATAAAAGTCAGATAATGTAATTAAAATCCACCATGGTTATTATAAATAGTAACCATGGTGGATTCTTGTTTGTATACCATAGTTTGTTGGAGTATTTATGTTTAAGCATGTTCTGCTCTGTACTCATTGTACAGACGGTGCCAAAAAAGCAGAGAATTTTGTTTTTAAAGCTCTTAAAGAAAATCCTGAGCTTAATGTTACAGTCCTCACTGTGCTCGATGAAGACTGGCGTGAAATGACAGGAGATGACTGGTTAAATTCAAGTAAGACTCATACCACTTTTCTTGATCATGTAGAACAACAGGTTGGGGAAGAGATAAATGAAGCATGGCAGGATATAAAAGAACGACATCCTAATGCCGAGAATGTCCCATTTGTTCAACGCACCGGAAAAATAGCTGAAACAATTACACACACTGCCTCAAAACTTGGCTGTGATTTAATCGTTATAGGCCCCTATCGTAAGACAAAACGTTTTGATATCCACAGCACTGATCTTGGCTTTTTAAGAGCACGGCTTGAGAATAAAACATTACACCCATTGCTTCCCTGCCCTCTTCTTATAGCACCATGATAACAGAGTATAAAAATATAACGAAAGCAGTGGATCTAGGATTACAGAATATCCCTTCTGGTTTTAATCTTTCTCAGCTCTTTCCAGAAGATCGTTTACTTCGATTACATCCCAACTGGTTTGTTTCAAATTTTACTCAAGATGATTCCGCTTTTTCTGCTGACATAAAAGATTATGTTACAGATAATGAATTTCATCTTTCAGGTGAATTTCTTTTTAACGAGGATCAAGAAAAGCTGCTGAGTATTACAATAAATCAGCCAATACAGTTACAAATTCGTTTTCTAAACAAAAAAAACACACTCCATGCACAAATAGCTTCAGTTGAAAGTGAACCAGATGCTGAGGATCCGTTGTTGCTTTGGATTCGTGCCATAAAAGAGTATATTCGTATTTATCTGAAACGAACTCCCGTTACTCTGTTCTTCAGAACACTTATGAATAAAATGGTTTTAAAGATGGACCCTTCTCAACGAAAAATCTGCCTCATGATTGCTAAAATCACGGCGGTTGAAGTTGCAGTTATATTTCTTCTTGTTATTGGTTATACTTTCTATGTAATACGCAATATCGGATAGCGTTGTTAACCTTCCAAATTTGTTAACTATGGGCTTTCTATGTCTATACTGAAACAATCAACGTTACAATTTACGCCACTCAAGGTTGGTGACTTTCTCGACACCTTTATTCTCCGTAGCATTTTACACCAAGGTGCAATGGCCACTCTCTTTCTTGCTGAAGATAGGCTTTCAGAAGAACAGGTCGTTCTCAAGATTCCCTGTGGTGACATTCTTAACCATCCCATTCTTCTTTACCATTATCAAAACGAAGAACGAATTAGTAGAAAACTCGATCATACTGGAATAATACGTTTTATCCATCGGCAGAGATCAAGACAATATATTATCATGGAATACGTGTCTGATACTGATCTCAGATCAATGGTAGGTAAGAACCGTGCCATCGACCTGGATACGGCCCTGTCTTTGATGAGTAAACTCTGTGACGTTGTA
>DAOVZA010000287.1 GCA_030635405.1 Desulfocapsa sp. | reverse complement strand
TTCTGGTTAGCCCCATACACTACCAGCTCCGACTATCCTACTGGGATTCAAAAGCCAGCTGTTTTCGAACAACTGAGCTTATTGATCTGGGACAGACACCAGCAGACTTTCTCCATTATCCCAATGACACTTGCTTTCATCTGGACACAGACCTTGTTTACCGCATAGAGAAACTCTGTGGCCGGGACATGGACTCAGAAATCGAAGCCATCTTGTGGCCATTTGTGGACCCTTCAGTACAAAGAAAAATGGAGCATTTCTTTTCAAGAGGAAGCAACGCTGCTCGTTTTAAACGTGGTGTAAAACTTTTATCTTTTGACGGCAGGCCTGCCCATTCTTTTGATAAACGAAGACTCCATTTCCTTCGTTTTGGCTCAACCGATCAAGGACGTGTCTTTATAATGCCGCCCCGCCTTGAGGCAAAACTCCTCAACAAATCAAGGGATGAACTTGAACAATATTTTTTGGAGGAAGAAGCGCGTCTACGGGAACATGAATTAAAGTCATACCTCTATGCGGCCCTTAACCTTCAAAAACATTTCACTGAAAGCTTTGCACGAAGTATCCCTCAAGCACTGCCAGCTGAAAAGATAGATGATGCTTTTGTTAAAGAGCTTTGTCTCATAAATGAAAATCATGATTTCTGGCAGGAAAGGACAAACTATCAAACACTACCCGACTATCTCATCCGATATCTGATACTCTTTTTTGATTCCAGCTTTCCACGTCAAAACAGAGGGTTTCAACAGGCAAAAGAATTTATGGATAGTCACCGGGAATTTTCGTGGCCAGAAAGAAAAAGCTCTGTGAACAAAGATGATATTTCCGATATCTTCGGTGAATCTGAAGAGAGTCTCAAGGATGCTGATAAAAAGGAAATCACCAGACTGTACCGGCAAAAAGCAAAATCCATGCATCCTGACACAGGTGGCGATCAGGAAAAATTTGTGAAGCTTACAGAAGCTTACGAAATGCTGTTACGAGAAAAAGGTGGAAAGTAATTCCCTAGGACCGTGTCCGAGAATAGGCATTTCGGAGTCTCGTACCTCGCTTACCTTGTCAAAATCGAAGGATTTTCGAAAAATAATAAGTGCAACCATATGTATGATATTGTGAGCATTATTTTTTGACAATTCTGAAGAGTTTGGGAAAAAGGGAATTCTCGGACATGCTCCTATTTCATCTTCTCAACATTTTGCCCTACTTGAAAACGTCGCATTCTCACATTCATGAGAATTCCCAGCGCCAGAAGGGTTGTCAAAAGAGACGATCCACCGTAACTCACCAGCGGTAATGGAATTCCAACCACAGGAAGAAACCCAAGTATCATAAGAAGATTAATAACGGCCTGCCAGAAAATCAGCATCACCACTCCAAAGGAGAGGAAAACACCAAATCGGTCACGAGCCGTCATGGCCGCATACAATCCCCATAAAAGCATGGAAAAATAGACTCCTAGAAAAAACAAACTTCCGGAAAATCCCCACTCTTCACCCCATACCGAAAAGGCAAAGTCAGTATGCCGCTCGGGTAGAAAATGAAGATGGCCCTGTGTGCCTTCAAGATATCCTTTGCCATTCACTCCGCCACTACCCACAGCAATTTTAGACTGAAGAATCTGATAACCTTGCCCCATTGGATCTTTGGCAGGATTTAAAAGGGTCTCTATACGCCTTTTCTGGTAGTCTCTTAAAAGATAGAACCAGGCAAAAACACCTGCTACACTGCCGAGTACAAGACCAAACCCGTAGGTTTGCCATTTTAATTTTGCAAACACAGTCATGGAAATAAAGATAATAATCAGCATCAGGCCCGTACCAAGATCCGGCTGCGCCAAAATCAGAAGAAAGGGCACGAGTGTCAGTGAAATTGGAGTGATCATATCCTTAATTCCATAACCATCAGTCTGCTCTTTACGGGAATAATAACTAGAGAGCGTCACAACCAGCATCAACTTCGCAAGCTCTGAAGGTTGCAGTCTGAAAAAACCAAGATTAATCCAACGTTGCGCACCACCTGCACTGTTTCCAACAACAAGAACAAGAATCAGCAGAACAATGATAATAGTGTAGAAAAAATAGTTCCAAAAATGAAGGTCCCGATAATCAAAGAAGAGAATAAAAAGGATTCCTGTTAACCCAAAAAGAAAGAGATACGATTGTTTAACAAAAGGTGGAATTCCATAGGGTGATGGCGGAAAAGAAGCACTGTAAAGATTCATCAATGCCATACCTGAAATTCCAAGCAGCATAACAAGAAGTATCCAGTCAAAACTCTTAAAAAAGCGTCTGTCTATACGAAGCATTATTGCCTTCCTTGACTCATTTTCATTACTCTCTTATTCATTTTTCTTCTTCTCTTTCTCCTGTGCTGCAAGTTCTGCTGCAAGTTTAATATCATCGGAGAAATATTCTTCAAGCAAGGCCCGAGCCACCGGACCAGCTGTGGAGCCACCATGCAATCCATGTTCAACAAGTACAGTGATTGCAATCTCAGGATCTTCAGCCGGGGCATAACAGGTAAACCAGGCATGATCACGATATTTGTAAGGAATATCTTCTTCTTTCAAGTGCTTGTACTGTTTCAAACGCACAACCTGAGCAGTTCCTGTTTTGCCACCTATAGTCAATCCTTTGATGCGCACTTTTCTGGCAGTCCCCCGCCGTCCCTGAATAACCTCTTCCATACCATCTCGAATCAATGGTAGAAATCTTCGGTCTGCCAGTAATTCACTCGCAACTTCTGGTTCAAACTGTTCTATAACATTCCCATCAGGGTCTGTAACTTTTTCTATGATTTTAGGAAGGTACTGCTTTCCACCATTGGCAATTGTTGCTGTCATCAAACAAATCTGCAAGGGTGTCACAAGATTAAATCCCTGCCCAATGGCAACGGATAAGGTTTCACCATCCTGCCACTTTTTGCCACGATTTTTATACTTCCAATCCTTAGTCGGTGTGAGCCCGCCTTTTTCATGCTCCATTTCAATATTGGACTTATGACCAAGTCCAAATTTATTGGCCATTTCTGCAAGTCTATCAACACCAACTCGTAAACCAACCTGATAAAAATAAACAGCACAGGATTCAGAGATTGCTCGTTTTAGATCAACCGCCCCATGTCCACCACGTTTCCAACAGTGGTAACGACGCTTACCGTAAGTAATATGCCCAGGACAATAAAAAACGGTATTTGGATCGATCACTCCACTGCTGAGACCTGCCATGGCAGTTATCATCTTATAGGTCGAGCCGGGCGGGTACATTGCCTGAATTGTCTTATTGATCAGGGGGTGTTTTTTATTATCGAGTAGAGCGTTCCAGTTTTTATGAGAAATTCCTCCGACAAAATGACTAAGAGGAAGAACAGGGTTAGACGCAAGCACCAGCATCCTGCCGGTTTTAACTTCCATGGCTACAACTGCACCGGCTTTATCACCGGCATCCATCAAATCTTCAGCCACTTTTTGCAATTTAGCATCTAAGGTGAGCTGGATATCATTTCCTGGCAAAGGCTCCAGGCTTTTTAGAAGCTGCTGTTCAAAACCTCTTGCATTCACCTCTGAAGAACTACTTCCTTTTTCACCACGCAGATCAGCCTCACGTAAACGTTCAAGTCCCATTTTACCAATCAGATCACCGCCAGTATAAATCTCAGTATCTCGCGCCATCAATTCCTTTTTTGATATCTCACCCAGATAACCAATAACATGGGCAGCAAGATTTTCGTAATGATACACACGAGCAGGGATGGTTTCGATGCGCACTCCTGGAAATTCCTGATTATGATTTTCGACATAGGCAAGAGTTTGCCAATCAACATCTTCAATCAGGCGAAC
>DAOVZA010000050.1 GCA_030635405.1 Desulfocapsa sp. | reverse complement strand
GACGAGTTCTTTTTGGTTACAATGTTATGGATACTCCACAGTATGAAGCTCTTGTCATAGGTGTCAGTGCAGATGGAGGGCTTATCCTGCGGCATGATGATGGAACCACCAGTGTGGAACATAGTGGAGAAGTTCGTTACTGCCAGTCATAAGGAACGGAAGGGCAGTCGCCTTTTTTACAGTTCTTATACCTTGTCAAGAAAAGTCCAGGAAACAATTTCTCGTTGAAAAAGTTGTCGGCCATAGGAGTGTAGAAAGGAAAGAGCTTCTCTTTGACTATTTGCTGAAAGCTGTAGACGCTGAAGGCGATCTAAGGGCTGATTAAGAGCCGTGGTGAGAGATCGTAATGTTCCCTGGGAAAGGCTCAGGCAATTAGTTGGGTCATTTTGTCTGCACCTGCTACAGCGGATACCACCCGTTGTGGTATGAAAGGTATAGGTCTCTTCTGTTTGAATTTCTTTTCCGCAGCCAAGACAGGCATCGAGTCTGGGGCTGTACCCGATGATTGCAAAGAAACGGATAAGAAAAGAGATGAGTGCAGAGCGAGGAGTGTGGCCACTGTTCAGGCTGTTGAAAACCCAGATGAGTAAAGGGTAAAGCTCTTCATCACCTTCAACTTCTTTTGTGGCCAGCAGAGTGAATTCCCGGATAATACTTGCTGCAGAATAGCAGGAGAGCTTGCTACGCAGGTTGAGGAAGCCGTCCAGCAGATCTGCCTCAGCAATAAAAGCCAATCTGTTATTTTGTGGAGTGGTGTGCAGGATGCGTAGGGAACTGAATATCTCCAGTTTGTTGACAAAGCGTTTTTTACTTCGTTTGGCACCCTTGGCAATGCCTGTTAGTCTGCCATGGTGTTGACAGAAGAAGGTTACAATTAGGTCTGATTCTCCATGATCACGACAATCAAGGACAATTGCTGCCGATTCAATCTGTTTTTTACCACTCACTCGTTAGTTCAGCAGGTCCTCGGGAAGCGAAAGGAGACGTCTACCATTATTAACTTCCGGGAGCGTGATTTCAATACCATTAAGGTGCAGGGTTCCGTTGGTATGTTCTGGCATATCAAGAATGATTTTTTCCTTTACTTCCCATTGCAATGTTTCCCCGGCACTGAACTGCTTATTGAGAACAAAGCTGTCATCAAGAGTTACTTTCATTGTGCCGCTGTTGTCGAAGTTTATTTCCACGTGGTATAGGGTAACGGCAGGAGATTCTGCTTCTTCTGCACCCTGTGCGACAATAGGTGACAGAGGTTCAAGGGAATCGCTCTCTTCTGTGGTATTTGCACTGGTGTCAATTAGTTCTTCGGCTTTTGCCTGTGTTGCTACGTCAGAATCCGTTTCGATAGCTTCAGTGTCTGCTTCCACCATAACTTCTGTCTGTTTCACTTCTATGGGTGTTTCTGGGGGGAGAAGCTTGGTGTTGACATAATCGATGGGGTTAAATTTAAAATACCAGCAGGCACCAGAGAATAGGATAAGACACAGTAAAGCAAATATTGACATGCTGGTTGCAGGAGATATGGAAGAGGGTTCTGCGTAATTTGTGAATCTTGGGTTCTCACTGCCCGGCGGCATGCCTGTGTTTTTGGAACCCTTCGGGCTTATTCCCCTATTTTCTTCATAACGTTGCAGAACTGGTACTGTATCAAGGTCTAAAAAATTGGCATAAAGAGTGTAAAAGCCACGGCAGAAGGCATCAGCCGGCATGCTTTTGTAGTCATCTTCTTCGATGGCTTTAAGGACTGGTGGTGAAATTTTAGTGGCTTCACTTATTTCGTCCAGTGATAATCCTTTTTTTTCGCGGTGTTCACGGAAGAAGTCGCCAAGTGTTTGCTCTACTTCCTGTGTTTCCTCATGAGACATTTTGTTCACCCTTAACGCTGTTTGTAAGTAGTTTTATGGAAATACTGCTGTGCTGGTATTGGTATTCTATAGTTTTTTGATATAGGCCTGTTTTTTTATGTTTTCAACCCATTCTTCAAATTGTTTGGCAAGTTCTTCTTCGTAGAGTTTTTTTCTGATCTCCTCTTTTACTGATTCGAAGGAGGCCTGTACGATAATATTTCCATTCTGGCTAGAGAGAAGCTTGAAAAACTGGAACCCGGATGGCGTCTCAACAATCTTACTGATTGAACCGGGTTGAAGGTCAAGAACAGCATCTCGCATATAAGGAGCCATGTCATCTTTTTCGAAAACACCTAAATCTCCACCATCGGCGGCTGAAGGAAGATCTGAAAACTTTTGAGCCAGGATCCGAAAGTCCTGGCCGTTTGTGACCAGTGCATGAACACGTTCTGCACGTTTTCTAGCATCCGTTTTATCTGCATATTGAGCGGCTTCAGACGAGGAGCCACCAGCCTTTCCCCAGATAAAACCCATTTGCATGAGATAGTAGCCACTTTCACTGATATGTTGTGTGTAGTTGGTGTCATAGTAATCAAGGATCATGTTGTCAGTGATGATGATTTTGGAGCGTACCTCATAGTTGACAAGTTTTGACTGTAAAATCTGGTTGCGTAGAGAATCAAGATAACTCTCATAGGTCATTCCATTTTGATCCAGTTGGATGTCAAACAGTTCTCTGGTTGTGTTGTTGTTGGAGATAACCTGCTGTGCGGCGGCCTCAACTTCAGCGTCAGAGACCTTGATACCCTGTTTATCGGCTTCATGGGCGATGATCTTTTTGTCGATCAGGTTGTCAAGTATCTCACCTCTTGCCCGAATCATGGCATCTTCGAGTTGAGCCGGTGGTGCTTTGTCGCTGAGCTGTTTGAAATATCCTGCCCCCTCTTCGTTCACCTCAGACATGGTGATCACATCAGAGTTTACAACTGCCACTACCCGATCAACAAGCTCGGCAGCGTTAAGATTCGGGGCAAGGCTTATGAATAGAACAAAAAGTATATTACTGATCAGTGAGGTGGAACAAGTACGTATCGTCATAGTCAAATTATGTATGTTCATTGATAAAATGGATGGCCTCACAAGAGGCTGATATTTTGTTCAGCCACTCTACCATAAAATGGATATCCAGACAGCATTTCTAAAGAAAAAAATAGTGTTTAAGAAAAAGAACTTTATTTGCGTCCTGTAATAAAAATATGAAGTTGTCGTCAAGTTGGTTCAGTGGCAACTGTCTGGCAATTATGGGTACTGTGGTTGACTTTCTTGATAGATTGCATACTTTGCTAAGAAATATATTAAAAATACCCATGGGTACTTAACACTTATAAAGAGGATTTTCATGAAACACATTAGGTCTTTCCCCTATATGGCGGTGCTGTTTGCAACAGTTTTTTCTTTGATGGTGCTTGCTCAGCCAGCCGTTGCTGCATCTAAAATGCCTTCATTTGTTCTTCAGGATGCCGCAACAGGCGAGAATGTTGATAGTAAAGTTTTTTCTGGAAAGGCGCTTCTTATAACCTTTTTTGCAACCTGGTGCCCTCCCTGTATGCAGGAAATTCCAGATTTAATCAAACTGCATGCCAAGTATGGTAGTCAGGGCTTTTCAGTGATTGGTCTCTCAGTTGATGAAAGCGGGCCAAAGGTGGTGAAAGAGTTGATAGAAAAGCGATCAATTAACTATCCCGTACTGATGGCAGATGGTGCAACAGCAAGAAGTTTTGGCGGTGTTGTTGGTATCCCCACCTCTTTTTTGGTGAACAGTAAGGGGACAATTGTTAAGAAATATCCCGGCTATGTCCCCCATGTTATATTGGAAAATGATATCAAACAGATAATGAAGTAGTATTCATTTTTTGTTAATAGGGTTGACAAGTGGAAGGTTGAATTCTATACTCTTTTCTTAGAGAATAAAGGTGTCATTCTGGAGTTGTTCCGGAGAATATTAAATTTGTCATTGAGGAGAAAACAATGAAAAAAGGTATCGTATCTATCGTATTGGCTCTCACTTTCGCAGTAAGCACTGTAGCTGTTGCAGCAACTGTTAAATGTACCGTTGATTCAGTTGAAGGCGACAAAGTAACAATGACCTGTAAAAAAGCCAGCAGCCTCAAAGCTGGAGATGCAGTAAAAGTTAAAGCTAAAAAAGGTGGTGCTGCCATCGAGGGTTGCTAATTGACATAACCCTGTTTTTTAGTTAGTTTACAAGGGCCGATTGATAATATATCAATTGGCCCTTTTTTTGTGCTTTTTTTGTGACTGACTAATGCTTACAGTCAGGTGTGTAACACGTTAAATAATGAACCTTTGTATATATTAACAGGGAATTGAAGTGGAAATTTTAAAAGCAATGTTATTGGGTGCAGTGCAGGGGCTGACGGAGTTTTTACCCATCTCAAGCTCGGGGCATCTGGTGCTTGGATCTGAATTACTTAATTTCCAGGAGCAGGGACTGGCATTCGATATCTTCGTTCATTTTGGTACTTTAATTTCTGTCTGTATTGTGTTTCGTAAAGAGTTGAGGGCGATGCTGGTAGCTCCTTTAGCCGTGATTCAAGGTCGCGCCGATAAAGAGCTGACTCATTTTTTTTACTGGGATATCTATGTGATTGTGGCCACCCTTCCCGCCGTTGTGGTCGGGCTTTTTCTGAAAGATTCCATTGATCAGCTTTTCGGCAGTCTTCTACTAGTGTACTGCATGCTTTTTGTGACCGGCCTGATCATGACACTGACTCCATACATTAAAGAAAAGGATGTAAAGTTAAATGCCCCAAAAGCATTGCTCATAGGGTGTGCTCAGGCCATGGCAATTTTCCCGGGGCTGTCACGCTCCGGATCCACTATTTTTATGGGAATGGCATTGGGGGTTAACCGTGAAACGGTGGCTCGTTTTTCTTTCATCATGTCTATTCCTGCAATTCTTGGAGCTGTTGTCCTGCAATCAAAGGATCTGCTAGCAAATCCGCCTGATTCAGGGAGTCTGGTGCTCATAGCTGTAGGGACACTTGCATCAGCAATTTGTGGTTATTTTGCCATTATCCTGCTGCTCAATGTGATTCGTAGAAATAGACTGCATTATTTTGGATATTACTGTTTAGTTCTCGCCAGTGGTGGCTTGCTCTACACATTTTTTGCTGCTTAAATTCAAATAGAATATATATTTTATGGATATCAGAACCTTACCAGAAGAAGAACGCGAAATTTACAATCGTATTCGTGCCAAATATAAATTGACATTTGATAAATTAAAAGTCAAAGATCAAACCATTCGCTTACTGAAAGTTGATGATATTGAAGAGTTTCTTGATGGTAAAGATCCCTTTGCCGATGTGAGTGAGTTTCCTTTCTGGGTAAAACTTTGGGAAGCAGCCATGGTTCTTTCGTATGCTCTGGCTACTTTACCCAATCCCAAAGGGCAGACATTACTTGAACTTGGAGCGGGGCTTGGAGCTCCCGGTATCACAGCAGCTGCCTGTGGTTTTGATGTTACGCTTACGGATTATGAGGATATTATCAGGGACTTTCAGAAAGTCAGCGTTGCTGCTTCCGGGCTCAGCAATGTGAAGGTAGCACACCTTGACTGGCTGAACCCGCCTGAGATGGAACCTTTTGATGTGCTCACAGCAGCAGAGGTTTTGTTTCGTGAAGAGTTTTTCGAGCCCTTACTTGATGTCTTCAAACGATACCTGAAACCGGGTGGCACGATCTACCTGGCTCATGATGCTCGTCGAAAGTGTTTACCTCTCTTTATGGAACGTGCTAAAAAAGAGTATAATATCGCGGGTAGCAAGCAGACTATCCACAAAGATGGGCAGGATATCACCATTATTATTAATCGCCTTAAATTAAAGGAATAAGCAGCCCTGTCATGTCGCTCTATCCTGTAAATCTGGACATTAGTGGTATGCGTTGCCTGGTTGTCGGTGGAGGGAGTGTTGCAAGCCGTAAGATTGCCTCTCTTCTTCCCTGTGGCGCAGTGCTTTCAGTGATTAGTCCTGAAGTGTGCCCATATATTGAGAATCTTGCAGGATCAGGCCTGTTGCAATGGAAGTCACGAGGATATAAGACGGGTGATCTTGATGATGTAAAACTTGTTTTTGCAGCAACGAACAGGCCTGAAATTCAGACACAAATTGTGAAAGAAGCACGGTTGGCCGGAATTTTTACAAATGTGATTGATATGCCAGAGGCATGCACATTTCAGGTTCCTGCTTCTTTTCGACAGGGAGAGCTACTCTTTACTGTCTCAACGGCTGGCGGCAGCCCAGCATTAGCTGCACAAATAAAAAGAGATCTGGAAAAAAATTATGGGCCTGAATACGGCCAGCTCGTTGCCATGATGGCTGATTTACGAAAAGGCATCGTGAATTCAAATAATAATCCCGTTGAGCATAAGAGGGTGTTTGAAAAATTGATCAATAATGATATTCTGGAGTGCATTAGAGAGCAGCGGTGGAGTAAGCTCAGCACAATGCTTCAGCAGATCTTGCCAGCTGAGGTTAATGTTTTGCAACTGATTGAACGTATTCAGAGTTACAGTAAGGAGTAGATGTTTTGATGTACCAATCCCGTGGGAGATTTTAATATGTTGAGTGAAATCAACTATCTTTTGTTCAATGGTGTCGTGCTGGTCAGTTTTGTGGCTTGCGCTGTCTACTTTGTATTCTTTTTCAGCCAAAGAGAAGAGCTGCGAAAAATTGCCCGAATGATTCTTATTGGATCAGGGATTCTTCAAACTCTCTATATCATCTCTCGTTATATAATAGCAGGTCATACACCCATAACATCCCAGCATGAAGCTGTTGTTTTCTTTGCTTGGTCAGTGACCTGGGCATATCTCTCTTTTCACTGGCGCTATTCGGTGAAGAATTTCGGTACCTTTGTTTCAACACTCGTACTTATCATGCTGCTTATCGCAGCTTCAGTATCCCGCGACTTTTTTGAGCTTACTCCGGCCCTGCAATCATTCTGGCTTCCTGTTCATGCCGGTGTCGCTGTAATGGCTTATGGTTTTCTGGCGTTAGCGTTCTGCGGTGGTCTTATGTATCTCTTGCAGGAACGTGAACTGAAATCTAAGAAATTTGGTTTCTTTTTTAGCAGACTGCCTTCCCTTGAAGCACTTGATCAGTTGAACAATCATTGCCTGACGGTGGGATTCGGTTTTTTAACACTTGGAATTATCACCGGTTCTGTCTGGGCAAGACAGGCATGGGGGACGTATTGGCACTGGGATCCCAAAGAAACATGGTCTCTTATTACCTGGTTTCTTTATGCAGCTCAAATTCATCAGCGTTTTACATGGGGATGGCGTGGCAGGCGGGCAGCCGTTATGTCCATAATCGGGTTTAGTGCAGTGCTTTTCACTCTCTGGGGAGTGACATATTTTCTTGGGGGTGTACACAGTTATGCCCAGTGATACAATTCTACTTCTTGGTGTTAATCATAAAAACACCCCCCTTGCGGTGCGCGAAAAACTGGCGCTCAGCAGTGGTTATGAAGAACCTTTGCAGGCTCTTGGAAAGGTTGATGGTCTGCGGGAATACTATCTTCTCTCCACCTGTAACCGTGTAGAAATACTGGTTTCTGCAAGTGATGGAGATGCCATCGAAGAAAATCTTGCCAAGTTTCTGTTTGGTGATGCCCTCAGTCCTGATCAGTACCAGAAACACCTCTACTGCTATCGAAATGAAGAGGCTATCCATCATCTCTTTATGGTTGCAGCCAGCCTTGATTCAATGATCGTGGGTGAGTCTCAGATTTTGGGGCAGTTGAAGGAAGCGTATCGCTGGTCGTCTGAGAAAAAATGTACGGGACCAATCCTCAATAAACTTCTCCATAAATCGTTTTCGGTGGCAAAACGGGTGCGCAGTGAGACAAGAATTGGTTCTTCTGCTGTGTCTATCAGTTACGCTGCCATCGAACTTGCCAAAAAGATATTTGGATCCCTTGATAACAAACGAGTTTTGTTGATTGGTGCCGGTGAAATGGCTGAGCTTGCCGCCGAACATCTGGTGGGCAACGGAGCAAAGGATGTCGTGGTTGCCAACAGAACGCTAGAGAATGCACTCGATCTTGCCAGGCGCTTTAATGGGAGTGCTGTTGGTTTGGATGAGGTTCCAGAGCAGTTAGAACAGGTTGATATTATTGTCAGTTCCACTGGTGCTCCAGGAATTATCCTCTATAGGGATGACGTAAAGCCGCTGATGCGAAATCGTCGTAATAAACCTCTGTTTTTTATAGATATTGCAGTCCCAAGGGATCTTGATCCAGCATTAAATGATCTGGAAAATGTATATCTCTATGATATTGATGATCTGCACAATGTGGTTGAACTGAATAAGGCTGAGCGCGATAAAGAGGCCATTAAGGCAAGCCGGATTGTTGATGAAGAAGCACTAAAGTTTAATGATTGGCTCGCAGGTTTAGCCATTACGCCAACCCTTGCAGCTCTGCGAGAAAAGGGTAACCAGATAGCACGGGCTGAATTAGACCGCACTCTTCCACGATTGAATGGTTTAAGCCCTAAAGAACAAAAAAGTGTGGAAAAGATGGCTGGTGCAATAGTTTCCCGACTGCTTCATGATCCCATGCTTTATTTGAAAAGTGAAAGTTGCAAGGATCAATCTGAAATGAAAGTGGATATCTTTCGTTCTGTTTTTGATCTGGAGAAAAAGCAGTGACAAAAGAAGAACGTGATGAGTTGCTTGCTGATGAGTGGCTTATCGTTCGTCATTCTGGGGAAATTCCTGAAATAACATATCATTCATCATTTTATTATCTCTGTAGAGATCCCGATGGCCCTGGGCTAGATTTAACTGAGAGTGAGTTGAACACTCTAAAAGATGCCGCTGTGCAGCGTTATCAGGAAATTATTCTGCGTGATATCCGTGTGGAGAATTTTCATAAGACTATTTATCGCGGTGTGAGGCGGTCATTATACAACTGGAATCGTTGCGAAGCATTTGCGCTGCGACAGTCTGTTGCCAGCAGCTCTTTTCAGAAGGTTGCAGCCCAGGCTCTCTTGATTTTTCTGGAGCAGGGCATTTCTAGCCTGCCTGAAAACTTTATTAATTGCAGTGTGGATCAATTAAACGAACTTGCTGCTAAGTTTGGGCTTGATCCAAAACAACTTCCCAAAGGTATCGATCAATTTTGTCTGTCTCAATCCCAAATAACTGAAGGAGAGTAAAAAATGCCCTATGTCAATATTCGTGTGGCTGGAAAGCTCAGTAAGGATCAGAAAAGTAATATCTGCAAGGGGGTAACCGATGTGATCGCCAAAGAGGCAGGGAAACCACCTGAGGCAATTC
>DAOVZA010000069.1 GCA_030635405.1 Desulfocapsa sp. | reverse complement strand
TCCACGCATCAGATTTCACGTTGGCTATTTCGTCAATTCCCCCGCCAGTCCATGATACGCCCTCTATCCGCTCAGGTTTGTCCAGACCAAGGACATGTATCTCTGACCCATTCGGCATGAATATTTTCAAATCCGATTCAGACGGTCTTTTCTCGTGCGAAACAGTTAATGCAAATTTCTTTAAATCATCCCAAAATATCTTCTTTGCTTGGTCCCTTGTGGGGGCAGCAGCAAAATAAAGTTCGTTAGGGTTCTTCATTGCTTCCTTTACCAGGAAGCGTTTAAATCGTTCAGTTTTACCTGAGCGCCTACCTGCCGGAACGATTGGGAACCTGACACCACGACTCACAGCCCCTACAAGGCATAGCTGCACCTTATGGTCTATCAATTTGTACCACCGCTTGAACTGTTGCTCCAATGCAACGTTCAATCTGGGAGCCTATCCGCAAGGTTTCTTAGTTCGTCAGCCATGCTTTTTCCATCCTGTCCTCCGATGTGGCCATCCAAACCCAAACGTTTAGCAAGGAGGTCTAAAGCTGACAGTTTATTCCAGAATTTTATCTCATGGACATATTCAACATCAACGTTTTCACCTCTGCCTGATGTTCTCGTTACGACCTTTATTGACGATACCGCAGCGGAAACAGACTTTTTGAGACTGTGAATGTTCTTTAATTGATTACCTTCAGTGAAGAGATCCCTTATGTCAGAAAAGCCAATCCTTGCATATTCTCTCAAAACACTATCTTCTGAAACCAACAATTTATCCGCTGTAATACCCTGCAATTCTTTTATCCTTGCTATTATCTTGATATTGGTTGCATTTTTGAAAGCATTACGGTTGACCGTTTCTGGTTTCTGCCTCGTGCAATCGTATGCAAACCTTTGCGCTTTGGTTGCACTTCCACACTCTACAAGCTTTTGCGCAAATTTTTCCTGTTTCGGCGTTATCTTCATATAAGCATGTTACTGTTTTTGTGTAAATTTGTAAATTATTAAGATGATTATCTATTTTACCTTTTACTTTTATGCACGTTTTTTTCGTAAAGCTCACATCCGCGTAGCGCTACGACAGCAACATCCATCAACTCGCTGAACACTGACGTTGACACTTGGCCCTTTGCCAACCGCACAGCCTCTATAAGCTCCGCCACCTCTTCGGCAAGAAGTCCAACGGTCTCTGCTATTGAATGGTGCTTACCGTGCTTCCTGTCTACTCTCAGCACTTGTTCCCGTGCTACTTCGAGTATTGATTCTTTTGTTATTTCGTTTGGTATTTTCATTTGTTGTTCATTTTAGAATGATTCATGCGCTAAATTGTGAAATTCTGTCAACTCTCCGTTAAACCCTACTCTTACCGTTCGCATCCCTATGTCTCTTCCTTTGCCAACTATTATTTCCGCAATTCCCTTGTTTTGGTTTGTGGTGTCGTCGTTGTAAACCTCATCGCGATACAGGAGCAAAACAACATCAGCATCCTGTTCAATGCTGCCAGACTCTTTCAGGTCTGATACCATTGGCCTCTTGTCTGGCCTGGACTCAGCATTTCTATTCAATTGAGAAAGCACTACCACTGCGACATCTAGATCCTTGGCCAACGCAAGCAGTCCGGCAGAAATCTCGGTTAATTCTCTGGTCCTGTTTTCACTGCCCTTACTGCCACGCATAAGCTGGATGTAGTCGACAACGATCACCCCGAGATTCATCTTCATGGAGACTTTTTTTGCCTTGGATGTTAGTTCAGCAATAGACAATGCAGACGAGTGGTCAATAATTACACTCATATTCTCAAGCACACCGCAGCTTCTTGTGATCCTTGGCCAATCGTCTTCCGCTACAAAACCAGTGGACAGTTTGCGACCATCCACCCTCGACTCCATGGAAATCAATCTGCTTACAAGCCTGGTGTTCTTCATCTCCATACTGAACACCAAAGCGCCCTCACCTTCTTTCGCGGCACCAGTGACGAATTTCAACGCAAGCGAAGTTTTTCCCATCCCAGGACGTCCCGCGATAACAATGTAATTACTTTTTTGCAGGCCTCCCATGTGCCGGTCAAGATCAGTCAGTCCAGTGCGGATACCAAATACAGCTTTTTTACTTTTACTTTTCTCCTCAATATCTGCAAAAACTTTAGGAACCAGTTCAGCCAATGATATTGGACGTTCCTTTTCAGATCCGTTTATTCCCAATGCGGTGTTATGCATCATATCCAGCAAATCAGTGACGCTTGACCCGTTATAGGCCATCTCAACCACCTCGCTGAATCCATAAATGACATCACGCTTAACGGATGCATCAATTATAATCTTGCAATGATTATCCAGGCTCGAAGGGATATTGCTCGTAAGTGCCGCCAGGTAAGAAACACCGCCAATGGTTTCCAGACTTCCTTTGTTTTTTAAAACTTCCATGACAGATATGGTGTCAACATTTATACTTTTTTTATGCATTTCAGCAATAATTGAGAAAATTATCTTATGGCTTGTTTTGTAGAAAACTTCTGGAATCAACAACTCAACTGCTGTTGAAATCGCTCTTGATCCAAGTAGACAGGTTCCAATAACGACTTGCTCGGATTCCACATTATGCGGTGGTACGTTTAGCGTAGTCATTGCAAGCCTCCATATTTCCCCTTTTGTTGCACTTATCCGGTGAATTAGGAATGCAAAATGTTAGGCATGAATCACACGTTGTCTTGCCAGTTGACTGTGACAATATTGCTACAGATTGGTTTAAGTAGTTTTCAAAGTTTGATTTTCTAAAAAGTGTAGAAGGCTGCAGGTACTTTAGTTTAAAGTCTTCATCAGAAATTTTATTATCAATAACCATTTTGCATTCATCAATCGTTGCTTTGTCATTTAACCTGGCAATGATTGGTTCACGACTTGCCGAAGAATGTTTAAAGTTCTTATTTGTTTTTTCATTTAGGTAATCAATCACAGAATCAGCTTGCTGAGTTATTCCCTCTTCCTTTACTTCTACTTCTACTTCTACTTCTACCTTTGTGGCATTTCCATTGCTTACAATGCGGTTTCCATTGATGGAAACTAGGTTTTTAAACATGGAAATATCAACAAGGAGATACTTTCTCACCGTAATTACTGACTTTTTCTGTTTTGCTGCTGTGAAATACCTTTTTTGGATACCACTAGATGTTAGAACCTTGTAGTTATCGGCTATTTTTTTCGAGAAAATACCCCTGTCAATTGCGTTTACAATGATGGAAACTATGGTTTCAACGCTTGACAATGTGTACCTTCTCAAGATAAGGAATAAATCATTATCGTATTTGACGAAGTAGCCATCCTCCCTATATATCACCTGCCACAGCACAATAAGTATTCCATATCCCTCAGCACCACAACTCGCAATGAACAAGTCTATCTTAGAGTCTGGGGACGTATCTAATGGAAAATAATCAATCCCTTGTTTTGTTGGTCTAGCCATTTTTATCACCAACGTTTACCAAGTAATTATATTTTTTTGAGCACTCGTCATAACTTCCATTTAAAACAACTTCCCAATCTTTGTTATTTTTGCATTTTGCTCGATTAAAAATGGTTTTGATGTGAAAACAATCTTGTTTTTCGCTATATTCTAGCACAAAGATTTTCTTCATGGTTAGTACACCTCTCAGCTTGAGATTATCAGCATGGAATGTGTGGCGTGGCGCGGATGCTGTGGCCGCGCCGGAGAAGCTATCCCCTGCCACACAGAAAATAATATCACGTTTTCAACTTTTTACCAACTTTATTCAGTTGGTACTTGCTATTTTCACGGTTCTCCGAGTACTGGCATTGGCCACACAATTCACGGCACTGGGCGTAGTCACACCAGTATTCGCTCACCTTCATTCCCCTTTGCATTTTGCACTTTCTGTGTTTTGCCATAGATATCAATCCAGCGTTATACGTAGTGTGGATATAAGGAAGTTATCTGTCCAATAAAGTTATTGCTGTAGCCATACTCGCTCTGAACTCAACAGGTATCTTTTCTGGCAACTCCTTGCTGTAGTCATCTTTGTATATCTCAATCCTACGCCAGAAAGCCCGAATGAAAGCCTCAAATTTTGGATGATTCTCTAAATCATCATTCTCAAGGCTCTCCACAAAATCAACTATCCGTTGTTGCCTTACTTCCTCTGGAACCCGGTCTTCCTGCTCTGACCTGCAACATTTCAGCGGAGTATCTGCATGGTATCTATTCCCATTTGGCGCAACCAGAGTCCATGTTCCTTCCATTGGTTTTGGTGTTTTCATTTTTCTTCCTCAAAAAACATGCAGCAAAATTGCGTATGGCCGCAAAACTTCTGTTTTGTAGGTTCTTTGCAGCCGTGCAATACGTGGTCAACCTTGTCGTAATATTCCACAGGCTTCATCCATTGTTTTTTGCACCGTCCGCAGGCTTCTCTTTGTTTCCGTGCCATAGTTAAGATCCTCAAAAAAAAGATAACAACGTCATCAAGAGGGACAAGCGGGCAACGCCTTTTCCCGAAGTCCGCCTTGCTGACCATGTATAAGGTTGTATAAGGTTCAGAGGTGCAAATCCCGCTTGCCCCTGATTCAAAACGTTATACGTGCGCCCCTGGTTGGCCGAAAAGCTCACACCAAAACCACTCATTCATGGGCGCACAAGCATTTGCCAAGGCGTCGCCTATAAATTGCTTTTCATCCTTTTCGAGGTGTACATATGAGTAAATTTCGTTACCACCTTCGTCGTTTGCTGCAATGATCGCACAATCTGATATTGTGTCGAGGGACTTCAATCCTTCCGGGATTGATAAAGCTGGTATTAGTGCAACCATGAAGGCATGTGTTGTTTTTTTGCTCTTTGAGAGTACCACTCTAAATTGTTCTCTTTCCATTACAAATCTCCTTAAAAAAACGTATAAAAAGAAGTTATCTTCCAACAACGGTCTCGATCCCATCAGCGATACTGTGAAATATCTGTTGCTGGTCTTCTGTGTATTTCAGCTTGTTGTCGTTTATTGGGCCACTAACACAGACGATGGATAACCTGATCTGGTGCAATACGTTATCCATTGCTTTATTAACTTCTCTCAGTTCAGCAATTTCAAGCGCTTGTAGTGATATTAATTTGTTCTTTTTCATAAAAACCTCACAAAAACCAACAGATAACAACGCAATTCAAGGGACAAGCGAGCAGCGCGGTTTTTCGAAGCCTTTCCTTGCTGCCAATCATCCCATTTTATCCAAGTTCAGGGGTGCCATTCTCGCTTGCCCCTGATTTCAAACGTTATCTTGCTGGCAAGATATCATCAAGCAAGCAATATCTACTCACTTCTGACCATTCCCAAGCTGAATAAATATCCTCATTATCATCAGCAAAATACAACGTCCTTTCGTCTTCTCCGATAAATACTAAAGCAATATCAGAGTCACCACTTTTCAAATCGAACTCAACCAACAAGTTTCCGTCTGGACATTCACCTTTGGGTATCTTCCAAAGGCTTTTAATTAATTCTGCTTTTTGCTGTATGTTCATATACAACCTCCTTAATACAAAATATAACAAACCAATGAAGAGGGAAAACAAGCACGTCCATTTTCAGGCGCAGATACATAAAGCCGCAATAATCGCAACTATTCGCACGGTCAACAAAACTTGTAACCAAGTTTCTCTTATGCGCATTTAATCTCTGGCTTGTATCTATCCAGAGTAAAAATTTATTTCTTGTAATTCAAAAGATTGATACTTGCGTTTAGATCGCGATCCATGCTCAGGCCACAAGCGCAGTAGCACATTCTTTGCAGTAATAAAGCCCGTCAGTAGATGCCCCTGTAATTATTTCCCACTCTGTCAAATAGAAAGGCATATCTTTTGCTGTGTTTTTACAGTTGTAACTTTCGCAAATTGTATCCTCCGGAACGTCTGCCCTCTCAAAATCATCATTGGGGGTCATCTGCTTTCTCCAGTATTCCAAGGGCACCAATAAAAAAAGCCTTGGCCTCTCTTATCGTATTGACACACATCAGCACTTGATATTCGATAGAGTGTTGGTGCTTGTAAAGCCTCGTATATCTCTCGATCTTCTTTTCCTGCCTAAACAGTTTTCGCTTAAATTCAAAGGCTGTTTCCACAACCCACAAATCACCTGTTCTTTCACACATTTCATCAACAAGGGACGAAAGTTCTTTGTCTTCGTGCTTTCCAGGGAGAATGCTCATATAAGTTGTTACCGGCATAAAAACCTCATAAAATTAAAAGCATAACAACACAATTCAAGGGACAAGCGAGCAGCGCGGTCTTCCGAGTTCATTCAACCGCGATTCAGTTTTATTTTGGTTACCTGGAAATACTCTCCAATCATGCCATTCAGTTCTTGCGCGATTGATTTTGCATCTTCTGCAGTGCACGACATTGATACGGTGATTAAGAATTTTTCTTTCTGTCCTTTGTCTTTGTCGGCACGTGGTGGTGCCTCTTCGCTTTCTCTTTCAGTACCGACCACCTGGTTGGCGCCTACTCCTTCATTCTCGGCTGACACCATTGGAGATTCATTTACGGCAGTCTTTTCTTCGTCCTCTTTTTTAGCGGCAGCTACCATTTCATCGTTTGATTTCTTCTCAGCAGCAATCCTCGCAGCCTCTTTCTTCTTCTGCTCGTCAAGCTTTGCACCGGCAACACGTCCACTTATTATAGCGGCCAGCTCTACAGTGCTCTTGTCTATCAGAGAGTTTTTGTCTGGAAATAAACCGTGAAACTTTTTCTCCGTTTCTTCGATTGTTGCAAGATTCATGACTACAAGCATCCTCAGTTCGTCAAGTCTCGAACGTTCGTCTCGAAGCACATCTTCAACACGCTCTTTCATGATGTCAATGCTTTGTCTTCCAGCGATAGCTTTTTGGAATAGAGACCTATCAATTTTAAATACGAGAGATATCTCTCGCAGTTCTATTGATATTTTATTCACAGATCCAGTGAGCTGGTTCACCCCGTAATCAATGACCGCCAGCTTTCTTAATTCCTTTTCAGCTTTCACTTCCTTTGTACGAGACAGCCTGGTTTTACGGAGAGCACTTGATACCTCATCCATATCAGCAAACAACTTACGAATGTTTATAGTTTGGCCCAGAGCGTCACCCTTGGCTGACTTAATAGAGTCCTCAGCTATCTTGCATGACTTTATAGTTTGCTCTGCTTCGGCAAAATCCTGGTCACTTACCAGTGGCTTATCTGCGGCGGCAATAAGAGCAAGTGCGCGCTCTTTGAATGCAGGGAAATTACTATGAGTAATATCACCAGTGAGTCGTATTGCGAGATCTGTTACTTCAATTGTTTTGCTCATTCTTTTAACCTAAATGTTGAGTTCTAATTTGCTTTCGTTTTCTTCGTCAAGTGAGTTTCCATGCTTTCCACGTTCGTCTAGCCAATCAAATGTATTTCTTAAATGCTCGGTTACGGTAGCTCGATCTTTCTTCGGAAGCATCCTGAACGCTTCAGACTTGGATTCAAACCAGGCGTCGAGATTGTCTGCATTCTTGTCCGGCTTCTTGAAAAAATCTATACCTCCAATGAAATCTTCAGCAGATATTTTTACGTTTTGGATGTGGTCATCAGAATAGCCGGCAGCGGCACCGTCATCGTCGTTTTCGCTTGTTGATAAACCCGTGAGGGCGAGGATTGAATAGCGCTGCAAGTAAGTTATGGACGAACCTATCGCCTGGATAGCGTTCTTTCCACCACTATTGTCAGGTGGTGCCTCAATTGATGTAGACTCGCTGTGGCCAGAGGTGTGAGTTATAGAGCACGTAACTTTTATCCCTTGACCGCTCTGATCTATGGCCCACGATGCTGTCAGCCCGTGTTCGCTAAGTGCTGAATTTATTTTCTGCGACACTTGCCCTGAAGATGCATGCGAATATTCAGTTTTACCTTTATTAGTTACGTAGCAAACGTTTGAATCTTTAACGATAATAGGAGGATTTTTCTTAAACATAGCCATGGCAACTACATAAGCCATTCTTGCCAGCCTTTTCTCATTGCGCTCAAACAAATCCATCAAAGCACTAATCTTATCCAAGTCGGCGCCCTGAGTGACTACAGTCGACAACAGCTGCCCAGGTATCATTGCCTCCTGTCCTTGCGCTATCAATTCGTTTGCTGGTAATTCAATTAATTCATCAGTCATGGGTCACACTCCAAGTTCCTTATGGACAGTTGAAACGATGTCAAAGTTATCAGTTCTTATGGCTTCTGTGGCCTTTGCAATTATATTTTCAATCCTCTTCAGAGAGGAGAAATCATAAAAAGTAAATGACTCGTTGTTATGACGTTTGTCAAAAACT
>DAOVZA010000261.1 GCA_030635405.1 Desulfocapsa sp. | reverse complement strand
AATCGCGATATCTCCGGTTTTTTCTGAAATGCTTGCAAATGTGAGTTCACATATTGCTGAAGATCGACACGCTGAAGTGAGTACCGGGGCAGCATCTTTGCTTGCTCCGTATCTCGATCAATGCGTTATCCTTATGTTGAGTTGTCAGGATTTTTCATCATCCTTTGGTAAACTGTTCTATGAAGCTTTACTTGTCGCTGCAGACAACGACACTCTGGCAAGAGTGCTTGGCTGGATGCAGGAACAGCAGAAATTGGATGGAAAACTCAATGACAAGTTGGTGAAGCAGTTAGAGGCTGTTGCAAAAGGTTATGAGGCTCTGGCGGCAACGCCTCGTGGTAAACAGGTTCTTGCCATGATGGAAACCAAAGGTGTGCTCCAGGAGACCGAAAAAAACCGAAAAGGAACAAGAGTTCAAAGTGGTATTTCTGCTCTTGCCAAGGGCGACCTGACCATTCTTGCTAATAAAGAAGTCTGTTTAAGTCTTCCGGCCACAATTGAAAAATTACTTAAGAATGATAAAGAAGTTGTGGCTGCAGCGATTATTCAGAATGTGGTGAAGGGGCTCAAGGAAAAAGATAATGGGCTTCGACTCTCACTTGGAAAAGTCATTGGTGCTATAGCAACTAAACTTGCTGCTATGAATCGCTGGGAGTGGCTTGAGAAATTAGCTCCCATCAGTCTTGCATGGATACGTGAATATGAAGTTGCTGATCAAAATCTGAAACAACATCTGCTTGCTATGCAGGCTATGATGAATCAGGCATGGTATTCCGGTAAAAATGATCTGGCTGAAGAAATTCTGGATGTGTTTTACTTTGTTCGATCGGGTGCCTTTGAAAAAAATGAAGAGGTACGACAACTGGTTGGAAATGTTCAGGACAAGAATGTTGATGTAGTTCTTTTACGGGAATATCTGGATCGCTGTTTTGTGAGACCTGTGAATGAGGTTATCTGCAGAAAAATAGTAATGCAGGGGCCTGTTGCCGTACGGTTTCTCATTGATACTTTAATTGCTTCTGACAAAAGAGCTGATCGCATACGGTTGTTGAAAGTTCTCATTGAATACGGAAGTGACCTTGTGCCGCTTCTACTTGAACGACTTTCTGAACCCATGCCCTGGTTTGGTAAACGAAACCTGATTCGCTTACTTTCTGAAACCGGAACTGAGGAAAATATTGAAGCTGTCTTGAATTATGCCCGTCATGAAGATTTACGGGTACAGCAGGAATTGTTGCAGTGTATTGTTCGTATTGGTGGTGGTTCGACGCGGGAATATCTTTTACAGATTCTCCCCATAACGAGTGAGCAGGCCAAAGTACAGATAGTGAAAAACCTGCGACGGCTAGCGGATATGTCCATTGTTGAGCCGCTGTCTGAATTATTAAAAGAATGTCGAGTGTATCAGGGGCCAGTTAAAGACGCCTTGGTATTGGAAATTGCTAAAACATTAGGTGCCAGTGGCTCAGCTAAGGCTTTTCATACTCTTCGGGAAATCATTGACGGTGGTGCCGGACAGTTTGGTAAAGAAAGTGTTCGTGCCGCAGAACTTGCAATTTCCTTTATCCATGAACAGGGTCGTATCGATGATGGCAGCCCTGACGAGGGACAGCCAGAGCAGGATGCAAATGAAAACGTAGTTGCAAGTGAGGCGACTCACACCTCTGAAACTTATGAAGCAATTACTGACTCCGATGAAGAAAAAGAAGTCTATGCATTGTTGCAAAAAAATGAGGTGGATTCCGCGAAGAAGGCGCTTTTATGGCTGATTGAAAAAACTGCCCTGCTGAAAAAATTTAACGAGGCAGAAGCATTACGATCTCGTTTGATTGAAATAGATGGGATGGCCCTGACTGAGATTATCAAGGCTGCAGAAATCATAGAAGATGCCAAGAGCAATTCCGTCGATCAGGATCATGTTCTTATCTGGGCTGATCTATATGACCTTTTAAGTACTTCAGAATTTAATGCTTTTTACCTTGCTTTGGAGCATGACACATATCCAACAGATACCGATGTCCTCAAACAAGGGGATTCGCAGGAGTATCTTTTCTTTGTGAATAAGGGGCGTATGAAACTTTATTTCAATGAAGGAGAGAGAGAGACACTTGTGAAGACAATTGGTCACGGGAAGGTGCTTGGCGGGACCTCATTTTTTGATGATTCAATATGGACAATCAATGCTACAAGCATGGGTAGTGTTGAAGTCTCTACCCTGTCCAAGAAGGCTATGGATGACTGGAGAGAGGAATTTCCAGCTCTTGAAAAAAAGATTCAGGATTATTGTCTGCGATCTGATCGGTTGAGTGACTTTTTCACATCATCTGGTGCCGAACGTAGAGTGCATACCAGATACCCGATGGACAGAGCAATTTATATTACTCTGCTTGATAATACCGAACAGCTGACTGACACAATTATTCATGGGGACAGTAGTGATGTTTCCATAGGAGGACTGTCTTTTCTCTCCAGAATAACGCAAAGAGAGCAGGCACGGACACTTCTTGGACGTCACGTTAGAATCTTTTTCAAAGATAAGAACGGGGAGGGAGTAGAAACTGATATCTCCGGAACTGTGAAGGCTATTCATAATCTCACATCCGTACAGCTTGGTCGTTCCGTTCATATAGAATTTGACAGAATCATCGAATCAGACAAAGTGACGGGTTTTATTAATGGTACCTGATAAGAACGAAGCCACCGTCCTCCTCTATCAGCAGAATCTTCAGAATGCCAAGCTTGAAAAAACTCACTTGACTGCTGATTGTCCCTTTTGTCGTGAAAAAGGTTTAGATCCTCACGAACGACTTGTTGTATATCTTCGCCCCGGCGGATTCTTTTTCGGTTACTTTCGTTGTTTGAATCGCTGTACTCCTGGCGGTTTTCCCCTTTGGTTTGCAAAATTATCCGGTCTTGATCCTGCATTGGTTCCGGGTTTTGATCCAGACAGAGAACCCAATTCCTTGAGTTCTGATTATCCGCCCTCAAATTGTAATCAGGAAATACGATCCTATCAGGATAGTATGACAGATAATCAATTGGATCATTTTAAGGATATGGGGATAAATTCCGGTACTTTATCTGAACTGCATGTCGGTTTTAACGGACGTTATATCGTATATCCGTATTTTCAGGAAGACGGAAACTGCTACGCCGCCCGTTGTGTTTTTCCTGATCGTAGTGAAGACTTTTTCTGGCATGGGGATGAAAAGTTTTTTGATGCACGTCACCAGATTTTTAATGTTCAGGATATTAATCGTTGTGAGAATGGCAGTCTGTTTCTCTGTGAAGGAGAAGATACTCTTCTTGCTTTAAAAGAGTTGGGATATCCGGCTGTGGCTGTTCCTGATTGTCAAACCATGGAAGACATTGACCCTCAGCGGTTTGCCTATATTCAAACGCTTTTTCTTGTTACAAATAACAGTGCTGAATCTGAGTCCAGTATGAGAAAACTTGCTTCTCGTATCGGATATAAAGTACGTCCTTTCAAATGGGCTGCAGGGTTGCCGGGTGACTATGGTCTTTGTCAGCTGGCAAGAGACAAGGGAAAGGATTTTCGCGCAGCTGTTTCAAAAATGGTTCAGGAAGCAAAATCATTCTCTCCTTTTACTGCGCCAGAGAGAGAATATGCACACTTTCAGGAACAGCTTTTCATGGAGAGTGGAACTTCCTATGCTGCACTTCAATCAGGATTTAAACTGTTTGATGCAGCCCTTGATGGTGTTCACGGAATAAACATTGTTGGTGGTGCTCCCAAATCCGGGAAGTCAACATTTTTGATTCAGATGGCCACCGAAATGGCCCTGAAGAATATTCCAGTGCTCTACTATGACTTTGAAAATGGTCGCCAGAAGCTCTATCAGAGAACCCTTAGCCGCTTGAGTCGTTTATCTTCAGATGATATTCGTCAGAAAATATTCACAGCAGAGGAGGACATTCGATATACTGATGCATGCAAACGTCTTCAGGATCTGTTGTTACATTTCAAGGTAATTAATGACAGGCAGGTTACACCGGAGATCATGCGGAGGCATATCGATTTTATTCGTCATGAAACCAATTGTGACTATACTGTTGTGGTGATTGACAGTCTT
>DAOVZA010000322.1 GCA_030635405.1 Desulfocapsa sp. | reverse complement strand
GTGGAGTCTTGCTAAATCTCCACCAGGGTTTCTTAAAAGTAGTTCACCCTATGTAATTCCTATGGGGCTTGTCATAATTGCCTGGTCTGAACATACCTTTCATATGACGACCCACCCCAGGGCTACAAGTTTTCTTCTTATTGCTCTTCTTTCTATGGCCATTCTTGTGGCCCTGTTTTTTGAAAGGGAAACCTGGTGTCGGTATCTGTGTCCTCTGGGTAACTTTGCAGGACTTTTTTCACTCTCATCTGTTCTTGTGGTTCATTCAAATGCCAATGTTTGTTCTACTAAATGTACGACTCATAATTGTAACAAGGGATCGGAAGAGGTTGCTGGCTGTCCTGTTTTCCATCATCCGCTGTATGCTCGTAACGCACACATCTGTAAACTCTGCTTCAATTGTCTGAAGAGCTGTCCCAATGGCTCTGCCAGATTGTACCTGCGGCCACCACTGATCAGGATCTGGCAGCAGCTTGACATAGCAGAAACCATTGGCTTTTTTGCACTGCTCTGCTTTTTCATTGCCCCCATTCTACTCGCCTCAAGACATATTCCTTTTTTCATGGAGGGAAGTTCTTTTACCTGGGCGGTACTGGCTTCTGTCATATTAGCTCTTGTCTGTAGTCGAACCCTGCCTACACTGTTTTTTGCTGATCACAAACTGAAACAACTTCGTACAACCCGTTTAATCCTTGTCCTGCTTCTTCTTGCCTGGGGTGGCTTTGCTGCCTTCCAGTTCAGTCAAATGCCGGGCTTTGATACATTATCTGTAGTTTCCAACCAACCAGGATTTTTTCAGACCTTGCTTCCGGAAAATGGTCTCTCTATGATTTCATTAATGCAGCTTGCTGTAATCTGGTTTGGGTTCCTGATGGCGGTTGTTGCCTTGCTTGGAATGAGTTGGAGGGTAGAAAACGAGAGGGTTAAAATAGAAGGGAAAAGTCTTTATTATATTTTTGCTGCCTGTTTGCTTTACCCATTATTGAACAGTTGGATCGTACTCTGATTCAATTATATACTATTAACGTGCTTCATAACGTGTTCAATATCAGTGAACAAGGCTGAGGCTTTACCAGAACAATACTAATGCTAAATATGATCTTCCCTCCGTTTGCGGAGTCACAGCGTGAGAAACCGCGTGATATGCTTTTTGTCGCCCACGAGAAGCCGAATATGACAACAACGATTGTCGCTGCTTCCCAACATGTCTTAATTATCCTGATGCTGACTGTTTATGTTGTCTTTGTTGGTAGAGAGATAGGACTTTCAGATATACATCTTCGCAGTTTTGTTTCCATTGAAATTGTAATTATCGGTATTATCACGCTGCTTCAAAGTTTAAAAACCCGATTCAGTTCCGGCCATCTCGCAATTCATGCGCCAAATTTGATGAGTATTGCCGCATTAAGTGTTGTTGCTGTGAATTTTGGTTTAGGTGCTGCAGCTGGTGCTTACATCCTTTCCGGATTTCTTGTAATAACATTTGCCAGGTTTCTGCCAAAGCTGCAGAAACTTTTTCCTCCTGAGGTTACCGGTATCTTACTGGTTCTTCTTGGCCTGACTCTTGTTAAAGGGGGCGCCACCAGCTTTACAGGATTGAAAAATGGTGTCATTGACTGGACCACCTTTCTTATTGCCGTCACCACTCTTGGTATTATCGTAATAATTTCCGTGTGGACGTCTGAAAAAATACGGGTTTTTGCTCTTGCTTTTGGAGTTGTAGCAGGCATTACTCTTGCCACCTTACTTGGAGTATTCGGAACTGAGCAGATTAAATTGGTTATTGAACAGCCGTTTATTGCACAACCTTTTGAAGGTTATGTTTTGCCGCGTCCAACGTTGGTATTTGGAGCGGTCTTACCACTACTTATTATTGAAATTATCTCTGCAGTAGGCAGTATTGGTAAAGGTGTCGCCATCGACAAGCTCAATAATGCCAAATGGCGACGTTCAGATCTTCCCATGATTAGCCGCTTGGTCATGTGTCAGGGAATTGGTGTTTTACTCAACGGATTGACCGGAACTCCTTCCACGGTTATGAATTCTGCCAACATAGGTTTGGTGCACTCCACTGGAGTGGCAGCACGACGAGTTGGAGTTGCAGCCGGTATTATCTTTATTGCTGCTGCCTGTTTACCTATGCTTTCCACCTTTATAACAACTATTCCCCGCCCTGTGATGGGGGCAATTATTATTTATACATCCGGGTTTCTTATAGTAGCCGGTATGCAAATGATACTTTCCCGAATGATCAACAACCGTCGCATGTTTATGGTTGGAATAAGTATTACTGTCGGTGCTTCGATTATCCTTATGCCAGAACTCGCCTCAACTGCTCCCGTAAGTCTTCAACCAATATTAGGTTCCGGCCTTACAATGGGTTTTTTGACTGCCGTCAGCCTGAATTTGATATTTCGGATTGGTATTGCTCAGACAGAAGAGATAAGTATATCAGGCCCGGAGGAAAGTGATAAAGCCACACGTTTCCTTGAAGATTGTGGTGTTTCCTGGGGGGCACAACGTGATGTAATTACCCGTGCCGGTGGATCTGTGATGGAAGCTCTTGAAGCTTTACAGGAAGGAAAACTAATGAAAGGGTCGGTAACTCTTAAGGCGACCTTTGATGAGTATATGGTAGTGCTTGCTCTGAATTACCAAGGTCAAGCGATAGCCTTTCCCGGAACTCACTCTGTCGACCTTTTGGGATTAATGGAGGAAGGAAAAGGGATGGAAGCTCTTGATGCTGCGATGTCTAGCATATCGACAAAGCTTATCCAAAAGCTGGCAGATGTGGTTGAATTTGATCAATCTGGAGACCGTGTTACATTATATTTGAAGTTTGTTCACTGATTGTAACGTTCACTAAAGGACTTCCTGTTATGTTCATCAGCATGTTGACAAACATCAAAGCCTCGTCATAAAGAAAACCTCTTTCTTATGTTTGTGCAGTTTAAGGTGTACCCCCGATGCTCTTTCAGAAGAGAGATGATGATGGGCATCCACACAATGAATCAAAATTGGAGCGATATACAGGAGGAGGCTAATATTCAATAACCATTAGGAATTCCTAGTATTTCCACAGATCATCCTTGTGTTATTCTCACTATTTTCATTAAAGTAACTGGTAGTTACTCATATTAGGCAACATCTAAACCTGTCCACTACTTCATAGCAGGTCCAAACTGAAGCTTTACACAGAAGGCATCATCCCCTTCCTAAAAAGCTCATCAAATTCATAAGAACATTCTTTCCCCTTAGATCAAAGATTCAAAGTGACTATGCAGTCGAACTAATTTTTCAAATCAGTTTTTTTCAAAATCTGTAAGAGAAACGGGCTTAGGCTATATATTTTATCATTTTCCAATATTCCTTACATGATTTGTCACAATCTCCTGACAGACAAGTGATTCGTTTGGGAATATATATTACATTTTAAAATACATTATATGTCGGTGGGTAAAAAAGAAATTATAACCGATTGATTGTCCTTGGT
>DAOVZA010000054.1 GCA_030635405.1 Desulfocapsa sp. | reverse complement strand
CCTATTCGCATCATGAAAAATGGGATGGCAGTGGCTATCCGGAAGGGTTGAGTGGTGAAGACATTCCAATATCAGGTCGCCTTATGGCAGTGGCAGATGTCTATGATGCGTTAATTTCAGCACGGGTTTACAAGCCTGCTTTCCCGCATGAAAAGGCTGTTGCCATTATCCTTGATGGAAAAGGAACACATTTTGATCCCGCCTTTGTGGATGCCTTTATTGAAGTTCAAGATACATTCAAAGAAATTGCCGCGAAATATACTGATACTCCCGATGACATTGATGGACATAAGTAGTTAGATTTGTGAATTCATTTTTCCTCCCGATTTACTCAAGAATTAAACAATAAAAGAGAATTGTAATGGAAGTATTAAGATGGAATGACCGGTTCAGCGTCAGTAATGAAGAAATTGACTATCAGCATAAGATGCTTTTTAATTTAGTGAATTATCTGACCACGAGTTCTGGTAAATCCTACAATCGGACTGAAATTGGAGAAATCCTTGACGAGTTGATTGCTTATACTGAATATCATTTTGCCTTTGAAGAAGAGCTCCTCAAAAATCATCTTTCGATTGATAGTCATCGGGAAATCCACCAAGGATTTATTGCGAAAGTACATTATTTTGAGGAAGAATTTAAAAAGGGGGAAGATGTAATTAATAGTGAGTTGTTCACGTTCCTGGTTAGCTGGATTAAAGATCATATTCTCGGAACAGATGTCGTTTTCTTTAAGTCACTGGATAAGAATTAAAGTTAGCGAGGTAACAAAAAAATGAAAAAATATAAGAGAGTATATTTTTCACAATGGCTGGTAAGAGGAGCTTTGTTTTTTCTTTTACTTTTTGTGCCACTTGTTACTTTTGCAGATACCATTGATGAGATCTCAGTTGTTTATTGTCAGGATATTGCCCCGTTTGAGTACACCAATGATGAGGGCAAACCCGCCGGGCTCATAATCGACTTCTGGCAGCTCTGGTCAGAAAAAACTGGCATTAAAGTGAACTTCGTTGGAGCTTCCTGGAACCAGACTCTTGAGATGGTGAAAAATGGTGAAGTGGATGCACATGCCGGATTATTTTTCAATGAAGAGAGAGACAAGTACCTTGAGTATGGAGCCATTCTTTCAAAGACCAGTACCAATGTTTTCCTGCACAATTCTATTCATTTTCCCGAAGATATAAAAAAACTTTCTGCCTATCGAATTGGTGTTATTGAAAAAGATGTTGTTGAAGGGTATCTCATAGATTTACTCGGACCTGGCAGCGTTGTCGGTTATCCCGATTATCAATCTCTTATGAAGGATCTTCTCGACGAAAAGGTGAAGGCTTTTGCTGCTGACACTCCAACCGGTCTTTTTTACCTTTCTGAAAATAATCTCCTTCAAAATTTTCACTATCAAAAGGGAGACCCGCTGTACCAAAGTGACTGGTATATTGCCAGTACTCAAGGGCGAACTGAGTTGATTGCTGTGATTAATAACGGGATGAAACAGATTTCTTCAGAAGAGCGGATGCATATCGCCCGTCGCTGGATTTCTGGTAAACCCATGGATATTTCCGATGATCTTGTTGTGGCAATCAGTAATCACTACCCACCGCTTTCAATGCTTGGTGTTGATGGGAAGCCACACGGTTACATTGTCGACCTGTGGAACGAATGGTCTAAACAAACGGGACAGAAGATTCAATTTCGTCCATCCCAATGGAAAGAGTCAGTTGCTGCAGTAAAAAATGGAGAAGCGGATGTACATTCCGGTCTTTTCCGCTCGGTTAAAAGAAGTGCCTGGCTTCGGTTCTCTGACCCTTTGTTTGCAATAGAAAGCGCTTTGTTTTTGAAGATTGATGAGGGAATTACATCGTTAAAACAGCTCAACGGGAGAAAGGTTGGTGTAGTCTTGGGAAGCTACCAGGAGGCATTCCTCAGGGAACAGCATCCGGAGGTTCAGGTTGTCCCTTATTCAGAAATCGATAGTCTCACCGTTGCTCTTTTGCGTAAAGATGTAGTGGCAGTGCTCTGTGAAAAGCCGGAAATGGAAAATACACTCCGTCGCTTCGGGGTACAAGGCACTGTTTATGAATTCAAAACGCTCTTTAGTAATGATGTTTATGCTGGAGTCCTTCGAGAAAATATTAAATTAATAGAAACAATAAACCGGGGTTTCGCGGCAATCCCGGATGACAGGCTCACAGCTATAAAAAATCGTTGGTTTAAAGAGCATACTTCGTGGAAGAAACTGTTGTACTGGGTCTTTGCAGCAGCTGCAGTGTTCTTGGTTGTTGCTGTTTTAGTGACATATCGGAACCGAACGCTTGGTCGTGAAATTGCCAAACGTAAAAAAATAGAAGAGGATCTTGTTCAGGCAAAACAGCAGGCTGAATCGGCGAGTCAGGCAAAATCAGCATTTCTTGCCAATATGAGCCATGATATCCGTACGCCCATGAGCGGTATTATCGGTATGAACAGTCTTGCCCTCGAGACAGATCTGAATTCTGAGCAACGAAATTACCTGGAGAATGTGAAAATATCAGCAGATGGCCTTCTGGGTTTGTTGAATGATATTCTTGATTTCTCAAAGATTGAGGCGGGACAACTGCTGTTGGAAAAGCACGATTTTAATCTGTCTGATATTTTTGAGAATGTCAATGCCACCATGCATTTCAACGCTGAGAATAAAGGACTGGATCTTATCTTTCAGAAGGATTTTACGGGTATCCCTGTGAATCTCAAAGGCGATGCTCTTCGTTTACGGCAAATTCTTCTTAATCTTATCGGCAACAGTATCAAGTTCACAGAAGAAGGCTCTGTAAGAGTCAGCGTTGATCCTGAAACGGAAAATAAAGAGAGTCTGGGACTCCATTTTACGGTGGCTGACACTGGAATCGGCATTTCTGCAGATGAGAAGGAAATTATATTTAACAGCTTTAGTCAGGCAGATTCCTCAACAACCAGAAAGTTTGGTGGCACAGGTCTTGGTCTTACCATCTGCAAACAACTGATAGAAATGATGGAAGGAAACATCTGGTTTGAGAATAATACCGAACAGGGAACAATCTTTCATTTTACTATTTTTCTGGAAGCAGGCAGTGGAGAAGAAAAAAATCAGCAGGTGGATTCTATTGTTGCTGATAGAGAAGAGTTAAATATCCTTCTGGTTGATGATAATCGCATAAATCGAACAATGGCCACTCATATTTTAGAAAAAAGTGATCATAATGTTTTTCAGGTAGAGAATGGCCTTGATGCTCTTGAAACACTGGTTTCGGATCACTTTGATCTGATCATGATGGACATACAGATGCCTGTCATGGATGGCTTAACAGCCTGTAGTGTAATACGTGCCAGTGAGAAAGGAGCAGATATTTCTCCTTTTAATTTGCCACAGGGTCTTGAAGAGAAGTTATGCCGCAAGTGTAAGGGAAAAAACATTCCCATTGTTGCGATGACTGCCAATGCCATGGAAGGTGATCAGAAAAAATGTTTTGCTGCGGGTATGGATGACTATCTGACAAAACCTTTTGAGCCAGATCAGATACGTGCAGTGATTGCTGCTGTTACGAGGAAGTCTTCCAAACTCTAACCGCTTAAAATAATCACATGATGAAAATATCTTATATGCGAATGTTTTTTGTTACCTTTAGTGTTGTTCTATTGTTGTGCAGTTTACAGCCTTTTTCTGCTGAAGCAAAGACGGTGAATGACGTGTTTGCTAAATCTTTAATAGTCCAGTTTCAGATTGAAAAAATAAGAAATCTTCATAACATTGAGGATGAATGGCCGGTTGTCGCAATCCAGAAAAATAAGACATCCAGTCATGTGTTGCAGAAATGTTTTGAAGTGTTGGAAAAGATCAATCGCCTGCGTCGCATTGAAGATTTAGGTGATATTACCATTCCCGCCTATCCTGCCCGAAATATTTCTGCCAATGATGTCTATGATCTGGTGGGACGTCTGGAACAGGAATTATCACTTCTTCTCGAATACAAACATGATATTAAATCAGAATGTGCTCTCCCTCAGGAAATTATAGGTAAAACGCCCAACGATATTTATCAGAAATTATGGGAGATATCCTATGCACTCAATCCGCTTCTGGGTATGAGAGGGGTAAGTCCCAATGATGCCTATGTGATCTCTGAGCAGATACTGGATGAAATTCGTTTTCTGCGAAATTCTCAAAATCTTACGACAGGTACCGTTCGTCCGCCTCTTAATAAAGGAAAGTACCCCAATCATGTGCTGCAGAAAAATTATGAGCTCATGGCCACTATTGCCAAATCTCAAAAAAATCTCTGGATGCTCCCCGCGGTACCGAATGAAGTGCCTCGTCGAGTGATTACTATTTCCGATGTTTATGATGGCTTATTTGGAGTACAGGCAGAGTTACAACGGATAAAATATCGTCTGGGACTGGAGCGTAGCTTTCCTCTCAAGGAAATTAATAAACGTTACGATTCCGATGATATTATTCGTAATTTGAAATGGGCCAAGGATCTTATGCCTGACTTTTCTTTGGAGCAAGCGCTGAGTCAATATGATCAAAAATCTCTGATCAAAACACCAAGTCATGTATTTCGGGTTGCTGAGCATATTCTTTGGGAATTACGAAGGTACAAAGAGCATCTTGGGATTCGACAAACAGGATCTGAAGAACAACCTTTGGAAGGACTTGAGCCTCATCATGTTTATAGCAAGACTCTTGAATGTCTACGGCAGGTGAGCGTAATGCGTAGAAATAAAGAACTTGGTCCAATAGCCATCCCCACTCGTCCACTACGGAGTATTACTCCTGCTGAAGTTTTTGAATTGGTGGGGAGACTTGATATGGAGTTGGGGGTTATTTACAGGTCGTCTCAGATTGAAGACATCCCCTGGCATGAGGATTACCAGGCGTTAAGCAGTGGTAAGACATCGAGTGATGTGTATAACAAGATGCAAATGGTGGCCAAAGAAATTGATGTCCTGATGGGTAACCGAGGCTATTCCATTGATGACAGCCATATGATGGCAGAAACGATCCAAATGGAGCTTGGCCTGATCTTGAGCCATCTTGATGTTGAAGTTAAGGAGCCATCCATTGTGATTACGGTAGATCGCCTACAGCCACATCATATTTTAAGCACCACCCATGAATTATGGGATTTAGTGAAGCTGGTGCAGCGTCGGGCAGGGATGCAGCCGAGTCTTATCCCTTTGATACCACCCACTGGAGCCACCACTGATACCGATGTTTACAATGAGTTACAGTTGATTTTAACGGAAATTGAAGATTTGAAAATCCAGCTGAATGTGACAAGTACTCTGTTGCCTTGTCAAAGAGTACAGGGGAAAACAACAAATCTTGTTGAACAGAACCTCAGAAAATCAAATTATTTACTCAGGGTTTTGCTTGGTCGGGTTATGCAGGGGACGGTAACTAAATGAAATTTTTTCAAACCATGCCGGTTAAGATAGCCGTCTTCTCCTTTGTTGTCTCAGGGATTGCTGTAATGATTATTGGTCTGTTGGCTTATAAAAATACAGATTCCATTCTGCGGCAGGAGTCTCTTGTTCGATTGCAGGATTTATTACAGCGTGAAACCGCTCGTCTTGAAACCACTTTTCAAATTTTTGAGGAAGATGCGTTATTTCTTGCCAACGCGCCATCTGTGAAGGGAGTCCTGCGTAGTATTGCAAGTGAGGACGGTTACGATGAACAGGAAAATGCAACAGAAACCATATGGCGCAGGCGTCTTGCCTCCCATCTTAGTACTGTTCTTCAGCAGAGAGCAGCTTATTTAAGTATTCGTTTGATTCTCGATCAGGATGGCGGGCGGGAGTATGTTCGTCTTGATAAGGTTGACGGAAAAATTCATGAATCTTCTGAGGAGAATCTACAGCAGAAAGGGCATCGGGATTATTATCAGGAAACGCTAAAATTAAAGAAAGGTCAGGTGTATTTTTCTGCAGTTAATCTTAATCGTGAACATGGCAGTATAACCATGCCCATACAGCCTGTTATTCGCTTTGCTACACCAATTTTTGCTCAGGATGGGTTGGTAGCAGGTATTCTTGTTTTCAATATCGATTTTCAAGGTATTACCAAAATATTCAGTCGCAGCGATACCAATACACATTTTATGATGACCAATCTTGCCGGTGATTATCTTATTCATAGAGATGAAGACCGGATCTTTGGTTTTGAATTCAATCGTCCCAGTCGTATTCAGGATGATTATCCTCTGGAGAGCTTTATAGCTAAAAACAGCAGAGAGGAAACGAAAAGTCTGGATCAAGTGGATGGAAATGTTGGGATGGCTCTGCGAAAATTTCATTATGATCCTCTTAATCAGGATCATTGTATGATTCTGGGTGCTGAAGTCTCGCTCGATATTCTTCGTCAGAAATCCGTTGTACTGCGTAACAAACTGATCGGTATTTTGTTTGCTGCTGTTTTGATGATCAGTCTGGTTACTTCACTTCTTGCTTATTTTGTGACTCGCCCGCTCAAAGAATTAACCACTGCCGCTGATCGTATTGCAAATGGAGAAGATGTTGAGGTTCCAGACTGTGGTCATGATGAGGTTGGAGTGTTGGCAAGTTCCATGAAGACCATGCTTAGCCATCTCGATAACTCAAGACAGGAAGTTCAGAATCTGGCAGACTCCCTGGAAGACAAGGTGCAAGAGCGAACCAAGGATTTAGCCCTGGTGAACGGTGAGTTAAAGGAAGAAATTGTTGAACGGGAAAAGGTGGAGCAGGATCTACGTCTGGCCTCAAAATATCTTGAAATCACGCAGGAAGCCTTGGTCATCACTGACCCCTTAGGTACCATTCTCGAAGTAAACGAAGCTTTTGTGACAATGGCAGGTTTTACGCGTTCTGAAATTCTTGGTGAGAATCCTCGGGTACTGAAATCAGGAAGGCATGATAAGAAGTTTTACGAAGAAATGTGGCAGGCACTTCTTACCGAAGGGCATTGGCAGGGCGAAATATGGGATCGGCGTAAAAATGGAGAAGTGTATCCCAAATGGATGTCCATCTCTGCGGTGAGAAATAAAGATGATGAAATAACTAATTTTGTCGCTCTTTCCACAGATATAACGGCGAGCAAGGAAGCTGAAGAAAAGCTTGAAAAACTGGCTCATTATGACCCTCTTACCGGGCTGGCTAACAGGTTGCTATTCCATTACCGACTCGAACATGATCTGAAAATGGCAGGACGAAGAGAATGGGAACTCGGTCTTATTTTGCTGGATTTGGATGGTTTTAAGGAAGTAAACGATACTCTAGGACACCCTGCAGGAGATGTATTGCTTATTCAGGTTGCCGGGCGTTTGCTGGAAAGTGTCAGAGATAGTGATACCGTTGCCCGTCTTGGTGGGGATGAGTTTGTGGTCATACTCACCAACATAAAACAAGAAAATGATCTTGCCATGTTGGGCCAGAAAATTTTGGATGCGCTCCGGGCTCCCTACGATCTTGACGGTGAACGGGTGGAGATTTCAGCAAGTCTTGGAATCACACTTTTTCCAAATGATGGAGAAGATGCAGCTCTTCTTCTTAAGAATGCTGATACTGCAATGTATCATGCCAAGGATGACGGTAAGGGAAGAGTACAATTTTATACCGAGGCCATGACCAAAAATGCCGCAGCCAGGTTCAGGATGGCTGCTGATCTACGTACGGCTTTGGAGAAAGATGAATTCCTTGTCTATTACCAGCCAAAACTTTCACTTACGACTGGCCGGATAGTTGGAATGGAGGCTCTGATTCGTTGGAAGTGTAATGGGGAAATCATACCGCCATTTAAGTTTATTCCTATTGCCGAGGACACCGGTATTATTACGGAGATTGGTGAATGGGTACTGCGGGAGGCTTGTACGCAGACAAAAAAATGGGACAGAGATTTACCGGGTTTGCGGATTTCAGTAAACCTTTCCGGCAGACAGTTCTTAAGTAAGGGGCTGGTTGAGATGGTTGATTCTGTGTTGAAAGAGACGGATCTAGATCCCGGTAATCTTGAACTTGAAATTACTGAAACTGTTATCATGAGTGATGTGGAAGCTACCATTGAAAGCCTTTGGCAACTGAAGAAACTTGGGCTGATTCTGTCAGTTGATGACTTTGGTACGGGGTACTCATCCTTAAGTTATCTCAAAAAATTTCCCATTGATATCCTGAAAGTCGATCGTTCCTTTGTCATGGATATTACAGAAGATGCCAATGACAGGGCTGTTGTGAAAGCCATTGTGTCTCTTGGGATACAGTTAAAAATGATGGTTATTGCCGAAGGTGTAGAAACAACAGAACAGCTCAGCATTCTAAAATCAATAGAGTGCCATGAGATGCAGGGCTACCTGGTAAGCCCTCCTGTGCCGGCCAAGGAATTTTATGAGCTTGCAATGGATTGGGAAAAAGAGAAAAAATATCTGCAATTAATGCAGGAAACTTGAGTTTTAATAAAGTCGAACAGAAAATGAAAACAATTGAAGAGCAGAAACGTCAGCGCAAGAGTCAGCTGACCATTCGATATATGGTGGTAGTTATCCTTGTTTTTTTGGTATCTCTTTCTTCACTACTGGTACTCAATCAGATCTTGAAAAAGCAGGAAGGGTATGCGGTTGTAATTAATATGAGTGGTAGGCAACGTATGCTGTCACAACAAATAACACTTTTGGCCTATGAAATAGCAGCAGAGGGTAGAAGAGATGTTAAAGTTGCTCTGCTTGAGCAGATCGATTTCTCCATTAATTTGATAAAAAAATCCCATGTAAAGCTTGTCTCCGGAAAATCAGAAGATGGTACTGGAGTTGAACTCAGTGATGAAGTCACCAATATTTATTTTCATGCTCCTTTTGAGGTGGATAAAGTTTTCACTGAATATCTTATTGCCATTGAAACATTAATACATAACCCCACTTCAGAAAAAACCTTTGCTGAATTGAATGTCCTGGCAGGAACTGCCAGAGGTGTCCTGCTGGATGGTCTTGATCAGGCTGTAAAACAGTATGAATTGGAAAGCATTGAATACTCTGACGCATTAAAAAACAGCAGTCTTGTGATTTTTCTGCTGATGGTGGTTTTATTACTTCTAATTAT
>DAOVZA010000181.1 GCA_030635405.1 Desulfocapsa sp. | reverse complement strand
GGACCTGACTAGACGATGGGGACATTGGTGGGTCGTGTTGGGCTCGAACCAACGACTCTCTGCTCAAAAGGCAGATACTCTACCGACTGAGTTAACGACCCATGAAGCAAGCTTTTATACAATTTTGTTTTTCGTGTGTCAAGAGAAAAAATGAATTTTTTGTGCCATGGATATAATATTAGTGTCAAGTTTGGTTTCTTATCTGTAAATTTTAAAATGAATGAAAAGGTCGATAAAATAGGTGTGCCCATGTTTATGGAATCGGGTATGATCAAAAGAAAGAGTACTCGTCACCCCCAATGGAGAAATAAATGGGATTTATAAAAGGAACAGCCGGTTATGTCCGCTTTGCAGTTGAAGGGGAACTACCTGAAAATATATGGGATTTTATTGCAGATCGTGTGGTCGCTTTTGCTTTCAGAGATATTGATGAGTCCTACGAAGAAGATTCACTTGGTTGGGTATCTGTGACGAATATGTTTGATACTGATTTCGAGTTTGCATCATATGCGGCTGGAAATTATGTCACTTTATCCATGCGTCTCGATGAAAGAAAAGTTTCTGCTGCAATTGTGAAAAAATTTGTGCAGAAGGAAGAAGAACGCATCAAAAAAGAAAAACAGATTCCAAAGATCTCCAGAAGTATGCGCGTGGAAATAAAAGAACGCATCCAGAATGAACTGATGCGCAAGGCTCTTCCGATGCCATCTGTTTTTGATTTATGCTGGAATCTGGAAGATTCAACACTTCTCTTCTTTTCAACAAACAAGAAGGCCCAAGCACTCCTGGAGGATTTGTTTAAGGAAAGTTTCGGACTCTCTCTCATTCAGCAAATTCCATATCTTTGTGGGGAACATATCCTTAACGAAGATGATATGGATAAACTGGCCAGAATAACTCCCGACGTATTCGTATAGGACATAGAAATGGATTTAGTTGACCTTATTGCAGAAAAACGATTCCTCGGGCAGGAATTTTTGACATGGTTGTGGTGGAAGAGCGAGGAGCGCGGTGGAGTGGTTGCTTTGCCGGAAGAGGGCGATGTCGTCGTTGTGTTTGAAAAACATATGTTACTCGAATATGGAGAAGGTGATTCCAATGAAAGCTTGATCTGTAGAGGGTTACAGACCGAATTACGAGAAGCTCGAACAGGGCTGGTAATGGGTAAAAAGCTTGAACAGGCAAGAATTCAGCTGGTATTCAATGACTATGAATGGAATTTTACCATGGCAGCAGCTCTCATGGAGTTTCGCAATGTAAAATTACCGAAAACCGGAGCAGAGTCAGGAAATGACAATAATCCGGAAGAACGGGAAGGAATGATCCTTGAAAGGATTCATTTGTTTGAAGAGCTCATTCGGATTTTTCTTGCACTGTTTAGGATTTTCTTAGAAGTGAGAGTGAGTGCTGAATGGCGTGAAGAGTTACAAAAAGTTCGGGAATGGGTTAATAGAGCAGAAAGCGCTTAAATAGGTTCCTAAAGAGCAAAAGAAAAAATATTTACCAATACGAGAGATCCATGGAGTTTGAAACCGTTATCGGGCTGGAGATTCATGCCCAGCTGAAAACCAAATCGAAGATATTCTGCGGCTGTTCAACCGAGTTTGGAGCGCCGCCCAATAGCCATACCTGCCAGATTTGTCTTGGAATGCCAGGAGTTCTGCCCGTATTGAATAAGAAGGTGGTTGAATATTCGATCAAGATGGGTTTGGCAACGGGATCTACAATCAATAAGTTTAATCAGTTTGCCAGAAAAAATTATTTTTATCCAGATCTGCCAAAGGGCTACCAGACATCTCAGTTTGATCTTCCGATTGTTGAATTCGGAGACGTTGAGATTGATGTTGATGGCAAGAAAAAAATCATCGGTATCACTCGCATGCACATGGAGGAAGATGCCGGCAAACTGGTTCATGATGATCGTGATCCTGTATCCTTTGTAGATCTCAATCGCACAGGTACTCCTTTGCTTGAGATAGTCTCAGAACCGGATTTACGCTCGCCTGAAGAGGCCTTTGCGTATCTAAAAAAACTCCATGCAATCCTTCGCTATCTCGATATCTGTGATGGCAATATGCAGGAAGGAAGCTTTCGCTGTGATGCCAATATTTCACTAAGACCTGTTGGGCAGGAAGAACTTGGGACTCGTACAGAGCTCAAGAACATGAATTCGTTTAAAAATGTACAGGCAGCTCTTGAGTACGAAGTGCGAAGGCAGCGCGATGTATTACTCGATGGGGATAAGGTAACTCAGGAAACACTTCAGTGGGATCCCGATCGTAACAGAACGACATCAATGCGCTCCAAGGAAGAGGCACATGATTACAGGTATTTTCCCTGTCCAGATTTGATTCCGATAGTAATTGAAGACAGTTGGATTGAAGAGATTAGAGCAACACTTCCCGAACTACCAGATGCTAAAAAGGCTCGTTTTATCAGTGAATATGATTTGCCCGAGTATGATGCTGTCATCCTGACGGCTTCAAGAGAGTTAGCGGATTTTTTCGAGACTGCGGTTAAGGGTGGTGCCAAGGCGAAAAAAGCATCTAACTGGATTATGACGGAACTCCTGCGTGAGTTGAAGGGAGCTGATGTCGCCGAATGCAGAGTGAAACCGGAACAACTCGGAGCACTCCTTAAAATGGTTGATGATGGTACTATTTCTGGAAAGATTGCTAAAACAGTATTTCTTGAGATGATGGAAACAGGTAAAGACCCTGAAGTTGTAGTTAAAGAGAAAAATCTGGTTCAGGTTTCAGATAGTGGCGAATTACTCGCTTTTGTACAGGAAATTATCGCAGCAAACCCAGGACAGGCGGAAGACTTTAAAGGTGGAAAGACAAAACTCATGGGTTACTTTGTCGGCCAGTTAATGCAGAAAACCAAGGGTAAGGCAAATCCGAAGGTGGCAAACGAGTTGTTTGCCAAGGAACTCTCCAAATAAGGATTTGTCAGGAAGCCAATGGATAAGGACGATTGGCAAAAGAAAGGGGCGGGGCACAGACAACGTCTCAGGGATCGTTTTCTGGAACGTGGCCTTGATGGATTTCGTGATGCTGAGATTTTAGAGCTTCTGCTTTCCTTTGGAACTCCGAGAAGTGACTGTAAAGAACCAGCACAATCTGCATTGAAACAGTTTGGTTCGCTTTCAGCTGTTCTTGAAACACCGCTTGTCGATTTGCAGGATATTAAAGGCATCGGCCCCAAAAATGGTTTTGCCGTTCATTTTATCCAGGCTGTGGCCAGACGGTATTTGAAGGATCGACTCCAGGGAAAGCGTTATCTCCATTCTTCAAAGGACGTTCGCGATTTTCTTCTCCATGCAATGCGTGGTCTCAAAAAAGAAGTTCTCACAGTTATTTATCTTGATTCATCCCATGCAATTCTCGATACAGAAACGGTGGCCGAAGGCACTATAAACGTAAACACTGTTTATCCGCGTGAACTCATTAAAAAAGCGCTGCAGCACAATGCAGCTGCTTTAATCATTGCTCATAATCATCCCTCCGGTTCACTTGAACCTTCCAAACAGGATTTACAACTTACAAGAACCCTTTCTCTGCTTGGAAGCATGATGCAGATACAACTTCTTGATCATATAATTATTGGCGACGGCAGTTTTTCATTTGCCGATGAAGGATTGATGACTGAGATAAGCAAGCAGTGCCGTACAACCATGGAAAGCCTGCATTCCACTTTATGACCTCCTCTCTCTATATCCATATTCCTTTTTGTGAATCAAAGTGCAGTTACTGTTCCTTTAACTCATATGCGGGCCTTGATGACTTGCAAACACGATATGTCGAGGCATTGTGTGCAGATATGGCAAAAACAGCGGACAGCGCCCATGTAGAGCCTTTAAGTACGGTTTTTTTAGGTGGTGGAACACCCAGTATCCTGCCTTCCAATTTGTTGCGCAAAATAATTGAGACTTCTTCCACTTTATTTCCTTTTGCTGATGATAGTGAGATATCCATTGAAATTAATCCGGGAACCATGGAAATGGCTAAACTCGAGAGTTTACAAGAGAGTGGTGTAAACAGGATTTCTTTTGGCGTACAATCGTTTAACGATCTGGAGTTGAAGCAGATAGGACGTATCCATACGGCGGATGAGGCTGTGACAGCCATTAATATGGCAGACGAAGCTGGATTTACAAATATAAGCCTTGATCTCATGTATGGTCTGCCGGGGCAGACGCCACTTAGCTGGCAGCAGAGCCTTGAAACAGCAATTGCTCTTGGAGTAAAGCATCTGTCACTTTATCAGTTAACAGTAGAAGAGCAGACACCAATGGAAAAGATGGTGGATGAGGGGAAAATATGCTTACCCGATGAAGACGCACTCTCAGCGATGGATGAAACCACTTCGCAACTCACCAAAGAAAGTGGGTTAGACCAGTACGAAATCTCAAATTATGCGCAAAGTGGATATCAATGTCGTCATAATATTGTTTATTGGCAAAACAAAGATTATCTGGGATTTGGTGCAGGAGCGGTTTCTTGTGTACAGGGAAGTCGAAGACGAACGGTTGCAGCCCCTGTTCAATATTGTGAACGTGTCGAAACAGAAAAGTCAGTAATTGTAGAGGAGGAAACTCTGAAGAAAGACGCCTCATTTCGGGAAACTGTAATCATGGGATTAAGGATGAATCAAGGGGTTTCAAAATCCTTACTGTCAAGTCGATATAGAGCAAACCCTACTGATTTTTATGGAGAAAAACTCAGTAAGTTGATAACAGAAGGGCGTATTCAACAGAGTGAAGAATACCTCTTTCTTACGGAACGAGGCAGAGAAATAGCCAATCTTGTTATGTCAGAATTGGTATAACAAGATAAGAGATGCAGAGAGTAGGGAGTTATTCCAGATCAGTGAATTGTAACACCAGTTTCTGAAAATTTTCCGGTGAAGAAAGACAAGCATTTCCTTCTCTGCATTGAGTTAACAGAAAGCAAAAATCCAGAAATTCTCGAATCAAACGTGTTTTTGCTTTGTTTTTGTGTCGAATAACTGAAAGTTGCCGTTCTGTATTAACGCCTAAAAGGGGGATCTCCTGTAACCAACCACGGCTAATTGCTCGACATACTGTTAATTTAGAAAGACATCCAATCCCTGCGCCAGCTTCAATAGCCTTCTTGACAACCACCAAATCGAACAGTACAATCCCAAAACTAAAGTTCCGTTCACGTTCACCATGTTTCCTCTTAAATAGTTTTGGAGTACCCGAACCTGGTTCACGCATAACCCATTTAAATTTTTTTAGATCTGTTGTTACATCACATACTATTTCAGTCTGTAAATCTTTGTCAGGGCGAGTCACCAGAACAAGTTCATCATG
>DAOVZA010000016.1 GCA_030635405.1 Desulfocapsa sp. | reverse complement strand
CCTCCCTTGCCGGTATGGCTGGTGGTGGTATGCAGACACCGGGATTCATGGGTGTAAGTAAACACTACATGACATCTAAAAAGTTATTCAAGGCTGAAGGTGGACTGAAACGTGTGGTCTGGCTGCCTAAAATGCTTAAAGAAGAAATTGCTGAGAAGCTTAAAGATGTTTGTGAAGATATCGGAATGCCAGAACTTTTTGATATGATTGCCACAGAGGAGCAGGGAACTACAGAGGAAGAGATCTACGAGTTCCTTAAAGAGAAAGGACATCCTGCACTCGAAATGGAAACAGCAGTATAGTTGTAATTGACGGTTTTCATTGAGTGTTAAAACGATAAGAAATAAATTTTAAAATAAAATCCAATTGTTTATAGAACTGGAGGAATCACCATGGCTTTAACAGGTATTCAGATCCTTAAGATGCTGCCCAAGAAAAATTGCGGCGAATGTAGCATCCCTACATGCCTCGCATTTGCTATGAAAGTAGCGGCAGGTCAGGTGGAGATTGATGAATGTCCATACGTCTCTGACGAGGCTAAAGCCACGATCAGCGAGGCTTCTGCACCACCAATTCGGACCATTAAAGTTGGTGCTGGAGACGATTCCTTCACTGCTGGTGGCGAAACATGTATGTATCGCCATGATAAGCGTTTTGAAAATCAAACTGGCATTGCAGTTCTTGTAACAACCGAGATGAGTGATGCTGATGCTGATGGTCGTATTGAACGCTTTAATAAGTTTGAGTATGAGCGTGTTGGTGTGGTTATGCGTGCTGATCTCATTGCTGTTAAGGACTCTAAAAATGATGAGGCTTCATTTGTTGCCTTAACGCAAAAAGTACTCGATGGCTCCGCTCGTGCTGCTCTTATTTTGATGAGTGATTCTGTTTCAAATCTTGCTGCTGCAGCAAAGGCATGTGGGGCGAGAATTCCTATCCTTTATGGTGCAACACTTGATAATGCTGATGAGATAGCAAAACTCAGTGAAGCTACTAAAGCTCCTGTTGGTGTGAAGGGAAGCAACCTTGACAATTGTATTGAAGTCTCTGAGAAACTTGTCGCAGCAGGACTCAAAGACATGGTTATCGATACAGGTGCTCGTACCTTAAAAGCTGCATTTGAAGACAATGTAGTTGCCAGACGAGCAGCAGTAACTGCTAAATTCAAACCTCTTGGGTTCCCAACCATTACTTTTCCCTGTGAGATCACAGACGATCCAATGCTTGAAGCAATGGTTTCCTCTGTCCTAATCGCTAAATACGCTGGTATTATCGTACTTGGTGACCTTCAAGGTGATTTGCTTTTTCCACTCTTCCTTGAAAGAATGAATATTTTCACCGATCCACAACGACCAATGGTTGTTACCGAGGATATTTATCCACTCACCGGACCAGATGAAAATTCACCGGTTGTTATTACCTGCAACTTCTCTCTCACTTACTTTATTGTCTCAGGTGAAATTGAAGGTTCCAAAGTTCCTACTTGGTTACTAATTAAAGATACTGAAGGGCTTTCTGTTCTTACTGCCTGGGCTGCCGGTAAATTTGGAGCTGATCTTATTGCTCAGTTTGTTAAGAAAGGTGGTATTGAAGATAAGGTTAAACATAGAGATATTATTATCCCAGGGTATCTTGCATCATTGAAGGGTGAGCTTGAAGAAGAGCTTCCAGACTGGAATATCATTATCGGACCGCGTGAAGCTGGTCATCTTCCAGTATTCTTAAAAGAATGGAAACCTTCGAATTAAGACTTTGAATTACTAAAACATATTTTGTTGCTTGTAACTTTCTGATATTTTCCAGTCACTTTGAATTCTAAAATATTAGAAAGTTATTGCTTCTGTGTTTTAATGGGCCTGTTTTTCTATCTGAAATCATTTAAAACCAATCGAATTCATTACTGATGAGCACAGTTACACTTAACATAAACGGTAATCAGGTAGTTGCGGAAAAAGGTCTTACTATCCTTGAGGTAGCAAAACGATCTGATATTAGTATTCCTACTCTTTGTCATATCAAAGGTAAACCATCTGACAATCCTTGTGAAATCTGTGTTGTTGAAGTTGAGGGTAATGATGGATTGATGCGATCCTGTGTCTCTCTTGCAAAAGATGGCATGAGTATTCAGACCGACTCAGAAGCTGTTATTGCGCATCGCCAGGAACGTCTAGCAATATTATCAGAGACTCATTTTGGTGATTGCAAGGCTCCTTGCAACCTGACCTGTCCTGGACAAATTAATGTTCAGGGATATATTGCTCATGTAGCACGTGGCGAATACGAAGAGGCTCTTCGCCTTGTTATGGAAAGAAACCCTGTTCCTTTCTCTGTTGGCCGTGTTTGTCCTCGTTTTTGTGAAACCAGATGTCGTCGTATTCTCATCGATGAACCCGTTTCAATTAATCATCTCAAGCGCTTTGTCGCAGATTGGTGCATGAGTCATGAGATTGATCTTAAAATGTCAAAAGATAAACCTACTGGTAAACGTATCGCTGTTATTGGTGGTGGACCAGCAGGCCTTTCTGCTGCATGGTATCTAACTCGTAAGGGTCATGAAGTAACCATTTTCGAAGCGGCGCCTAAGCTTGGTGGTGCTCTTCGCTATGGTTTCCCTGATTACAAAATTCCCAAAGAAATAGTTGATTATGAAGTAAATACAATCCTTCGTATGGGGATAAACATTCGACTCTCCCAGCAATGGGGTAAGGATTTTACACTCCAAGATCTGAAAGATATGGGTTTTGATGCTACGTTTATTGGCATTGGAGCCACTGTGGATGTGCCTTTTGATGTACCATGTACTGATAAAGAAAGTGTCTACACCGCAACAAGTTTTCTGCGCATGATTAATGAAGGCAGAAAGGTTGATCTCGGTCGCACTGCTGCTGTAATTGGTGGCAATAATATAGCCATGGAAGTTGCTCGATCACTTCTTCGTGAGGGTGTTGAACAGGTAACTATTGTATATCCAAGGGCTCGTCTTGAAATGCCAGCCAATCAACGTAATGTAAAAGAAGCTGAAAATGAAGGTGTCCAGTTTCTCTTAATGGCATCCCCTTCTGGCCTTTGCGCTGTTCCTGATGAAACCTCAAGACTTAAACTCGATCTCATCAGGATGAAATTGAGTGAACCGGACAAAAAAGGAAAGCGTAATATCCTGCCCATTCCAGGTTCAACAAATTCTTTAAGTGTTGATACTGTTATTTCTTCACTTGGCCAAATGGCTGTTAATGGAAAAATGCCAGGTGGAGAACTTGAAGAACAGTTAAAGATGAAACCTGGCGGGATGTTCTTTGCAAATCCCAGGAGTTCTGAAACAAGTGTTGAAGGCGTTTTTGCAGGCGGTGATGCTGCAACTGGCACTAAATCAGTAATTCAAGCCGTTGTTTCTGCGAGAAGAGCAGCAAACAATATTAATGCCTATGTTATGGGCTGTGAAAAGGATCCGGCAGATAATCGCTTTAACTTTACTCGTGGTAAATCCTTCGACGATGTTTCACTTAAAAACTTTGATGAAATTGGTATAAATCTTCGTGAAAAGATGCCTGAAAGGCCACCTGAAGTTTCAACCCAGGATTACGATGAGGTAAAACTTGGTTTTACTGAAAAGATGGCAAAACGTGAAGCGGATCGCTGTCTTAAATGTGGATGTACTGCATTTGAACGCTGTGACTTGAAACGTCTTGATATTGATTTAAAGGTTAATATCAATAAAACAGGAATGGGCACAGTTCCTACGTATCCAATTGATACAAGTCATCGTGCAATAACCGTAGATCCCAATAAATGTATTTTCTGTGGACGTTGTGAACGTTCCTGTGAATACGATGCACTCGAAGTCCGAGCAGACTCCATTGATGAAAAAGGACGTCCCGTCGGTCTTGTTATTGATTTTAAGGATAACTGTGTTTCCTGTGGTAAGTGTGTCGAAAATTGCTCCACAGGCGCTCTGAATAAAAATAATCGAATTGTTCCCATACAGGCTGAAGAAGTACGTGAAATCAGAACAACCTGTCCCTATTGTGGAACCGGCTGTCAGATGATCCTTAAAGTTAAGGGTCATACCCTAATGGAAGTTACTGCTGATCCAGCAGTTGGTCCTAATTATGGCGATCTTTGTGTTAAGGGACGGTTTGGGCATAATTTTATTCAACATCCTGATCGTTTAAAAACGCCTCTTATTCGCAGACAGAAAGGAATGCCCCTTGAGCCTGTTAAGTGGGATGAAGCCTTGGATTTTATGGCTCAGTCTTTTTCAAGTATTCTTGGAGAAAAAGGGCCTGATGCATTAGCCGGACTTTCATCGGCAAGATGTACAACAGAAGAAAATTATGCCTTCCAGAAATTTTTCAGAGCGGGGATAGGGACTAATAATATTGACCACTGTGCCAGATACTGACACAGCCCAACGGTGACCGGTCTGGTCACAGTACTTGGTTCAGGCGCAATGACTAACACCATCAATGGTATTCTTGATAGTGACGTTATGCTCGTTATTGGTTCTAACACAACTGAAACACATCCTATTATTGGTCTTCGAATGCTTGAGGCAGCGAAGAAAGGCTCTAAACTAATTGTAGCTGATCCCCGTCGTATCAAATTATGTGACAATGCGGATCATTGGATTCAACAGCGACCTGGTACTGATGGAGCTCTTATTAACGCTCTGTGCCATGTTATTATTCGTGATGGGCTGGAAGACAAAGAATATATTGCAGAACGCGCAGAGAATTTTGATGCCTTTAAAGAATCCATTTCTGATTGTACACCTGAATGGGCAGCAAAGATCACTAATGTTCCAGCAAGCCTGATTGAAGAGGTAGCCCGTATTTTCGCCAAGGCTGATAAGGCCGGTATTTACTATACCATGGGTATTACTCAGCATACTTCTGGAACAAATAATGTTTTATCGCTCTCAAATCTTGCAGTTATAACTGGAAACCTTGGTAAAGCCGGGGCAGGGCTCAATCCTCTTCGTGGACAGAATAATGTTCAGGGAGCTAGTGATATGGGTTGTGTTCCAACGTTCTTTCCTGGGTATCAACGATGTGATGACGAAGCAGCTAAAGCAAAGTTTTCCGAAATATGGGGTCATCCAGTAACTGATAAACCAGGACTTATGGCAACCGAGATGAGTGATGCAATCTCGGAAGGAAAGGTTGCCGGACTCTGGATTATGGGCGAAAATCCTGTTCTTAGTGATCCAAATAGTAGTCACGCCAAAAAAGCTTTTGAAAAACTCGATTGCCTTGTGGTTCAGGATATTTTTCTCACTGAAACAGCAGAAATTGCAGATATCGTCTTGCCAGCTGCTTCATTTGCTGAGAAGGATGGTACTTTTGCTAATACTGAACGTAAAGTTCAGCGTGTGCGTCGCGCCGTACCTCCTCCAGGAGATGCCCGAGACGATCTCTCCATTATAAATATGGTTAGTAACAGGATGCTTGGCAATAAAAATGGTGGGTTTCAAGGAGCACCCGATCCGATATATCACAGTGTAGCTCCATTTGCATCAGAGGTATTCTCAGAGATTACAGAATGCTGGGTCGCCATGGCTGGAATGAGTTATGATCGCCTGGAAACAGAATCAATTGCATGGCCATGTCCTACTGCTGATCATCCAGGGACCCCAATACTTCATGAAAAAGGTTTTCCACGTGGAAAAGCCTGGCTCTCTGCCATTGAATGGAGTGGGCCAGCGGAGACACCTGATGAAGACTATCCCCTAGTTTTAACTACTGGAAGAATTCTGTATCAGTATCACACTGGGACTATGACAAGACGTTCAGAGGTTCTTGAGAGTGCTGCTCCTTCAGCTTATGTTGAAATTCACCCAACAGATGCTGAAGCGCTTAATCTTGTCGACAATGAAATGGTACGAGCTGAGTCGCGACGTGGGCAAATTGAACTCGCAGTAAAAATAACTGACAGAGTTAACAAGGGACTCGTTTTTATTCCTTTCCATTATAAGGAAGCATCGGCCAATTTATTGACTAATGATGCACTTGATCCTCAGTGTAAAATACCTGAAGCAAAGGTATGTGCTATCCGTATTGAAAAGCTAACAGATGCTCAAAATGTCGTAGCTTGAAATAGCTGCAATGCATAAACATAAAGAATGTTCTCATTTGTTTTGGTAGCAAGAACAGGAAATATATAATTAAATAATATTAGCCCGGAGATTGTGATGGGAAAAGCAATAACACAAAGGGAAGGATCAGTAATGATACTTGGCGGAGGAATCGCCGGTATCCAGGCTGCCCTTGATATGACCGACCTTGGTTATTATGTCTATCTGGTTGAAAAATCACCTGCTGTTGGTGGTGTTATGGCCCAGTTGGATAAAACCTTTCCAACCAATGATTGTTCACTCTGAATCCTGGCGCCAAAGCTGGTAGAGGCCGGTCGGTCTCCAAACATTGAGATGGTAACCAACGCTGACTTTCTTGCGTTGGAGGGAAAACCTGGTAATTTTACAGCAAAGCTTAACATCAGACCACGTTACATTGATGCTGATGCTTGTACTGCATGTGGTTTATGTACTCAGTACTGTCCAAAACACCATTCAGATCCTTATAATGAAGGATTATCCATAACCAGGCCGATCCATATAGATTATGCGCAGGCAGTTCCTGCTACTTACTATATCGATCCTTCCACCTGTATGTATCTTCAACATGACACCTGTCAAATTTGTGTTCCTGTTTGTCAGAGTCATGCAATTAATTTTAATCAGAAACCTGAATCTCGTGATCTTAAAGTAGGTGCTGTTATTCTTTCACCAGGTTTTGGAAAAATTGGTGAAGAAACCCTTGCAAAATTCTCCTACTGTAAGCATCCTGATGTTGTAACTGCCTACGAATACGAGCGGATGACAACGGCTTCAGGACCATTTCTTGGAGAGATTAAGTGCTTCTCCGATGGTCGTCATCCAAAATCAATGGCATTTATTCAATGTGTTGGTTCAAGAGATCTTGGTTGTAACAACGGCTACTGTTCTTCTGTTTGCTGTATGTATGCAATTAAAGAAGCACTGGTTACAAAAGAGCATGATCCTGAGGTAGATGTTACCATCTATTATATGGATATCCGTACTCAGGGTAAGGATTTTGATGCTGCTCGTGAGCGTGCTGAGGCCATTGGTATTAAATTTGTTCGAGCTAAGGTTGGAGAAGTGACTCCATGGGAAAATCATCTTAAACTCACCTATTCCACACTGGACGGTCAGCACAAATTTGATTCTCACGACATGGTTGTTCTTTCTGTCGGTCTTGAGTCACCAAAAGACGCTCAGGGAATTGCTGATATTACAAAAATTGATTTGAATAAGTATGATTTTTGCAAAACCGAAACGTTCACACCACTGCAAACTTCTCAAGAAGGAATACTTGTAGCCGGAGCATTTCAGGGACCGAAGGATATTCCTGAATCAGCAACTCAAGCTTCCGGTGCTGCAATTCTTGCCTCAACTGTAATGAGAGAACAGAGAGGGAAGGGGACTGTAAGTAAAGAGTATCCCACTGAACTTGCAGTAACAGATGATGATGAAGTACGCATTGGCGTATTTGTCTGCCATTGCGGTATTAATATCAGCTCCGTTGTCGATTGTCCTGATGTTGCTGAAAATGCAGGCGGAATGGAAAATGTTGCCTATTACACTGAAAATCTTTACTCCTGTTCCCAGGATGCTCAGGAACAGATTAAAAAGACTATTAAGGAAAAGAAGCTCAACCGTGTTGTAATTGCTGCATGTTCACCGAGAACCCATGAACCTCTTTTTCAAGAGACCCTCAAGGATGCCGGATTAAACCGCAATCTTTTTGAAATGGTCAATATTCGCGATCAATGTTCCTGGGTACATGCAAATGAACCAGAAGCTGCCACACAGAAATCAAAAGACCTTGTTCGCATGGCCGTTTCAAAAGCTTCACATATTCAACCTCTTCCAGAGCAATCTGTTCCTGTACATCCAGGTGCATTGGTTCTTGGTGGTGGTGTAGCAGGAATGACAGCTGCATTATCTCTTGCTGATCAGGGATTTAAGTCCGTTCTTCTTGAAAAAGGATCTAAAATTGGTGGCAACCTTCAGAATCTACGTAATACTCTTTCTGGAAATGAGACTGCCACATTCTTAAAGAATCTTACTGCTAAAGTTAAGAAATCATCACTAATAGATGTGGTTACTGATGCAGCTCTTACTCAGACTAATGGGTTTATAGGGAATTTTTCTTCAGTCATCGAAAGTGGAAAGGGCAAAAAGAAGAAAGAACAAACCTATGACCATGGTGTTATAGTTGTGGCCACTGGTGGCCATGAACATCGTCCTGATCTGTATCAACTCGGTAAATCAAAAAAAGTTCTCACTCAACAGGAACTTGAAATAAGACTGGCTGGTCGTGCTAAGACCCGTGCACCGAACTCAATAGTTATGATTCAGTGTGCAGGTTCACGTGGCGAAGACCTTAACTATTGCTCTAAGGTCTGTTGTAACCATGCCATCAAAAACGTTCTCAAAATTAAAGAACTGAATCCTGAATCTCAAATTATTGTTCTTTATAGAGATATCAGAACCTATGGATTTGCTGAGGATGCATACCTTGAGGCAAGGAAGAAGGGCGTCATCTTTATTCCGTATGAAGTTGACCGTAGACCTGTCGTAACTTCTAAAGGCACCAAGGTTCAGGTTGATTTCTTTGATAGTATTATGCAGGAAGAAGTAAGTATGACTCCTGACCTTGTCGCTCTTTCAGTGGGTATTGTACCTGATGGAACTCAAGAATTGTCCAAAATGCTCAAACTGCCAGTAACAGCAAATGGTTTCTTTCTTGAAGCTCATGTGAAACTTCGACCTGTCGAGGCTGCTGTTGATGGTATCTATATCTGTGGTTTGGCACATGCGCCAAAACCGATTGAAGAAACCATAGTTCAAGCACAGGCTGCTGCTGCTAAGGCTGCAATGCCATTGGTTCAGGGAAGTGTAACAGTAGATCCCATTGTCTCAAGTGTTGAGCAGGACGATTGTATAGGATGCGGAATCTGCACCATCCTATGTCCCTATGGCGCTCTTGTCATGGAAAAAGTAGAAAAAAAACGTAAAGCAAAAACTGTTTCCGCTTCCTGTAAAGCGTGTGGAATTTGTGCATCTCATTGTCCTACTTTTGCAATTTCCATGGGTGGTTTTACCAATGAACAGCTGATCTGTCAGATTGAAGCATTTGGAAATAAACCTGCTGACGATAAAGTGGAAGCCTGATATTAAATAAATTATAGATTCTAAATAGAAAGATATACGGAGAACATAATATGGCCGATAATTCATTCAGCCCTAAAATTTTAGGGTTCCTCTGCAACTGGTGCTGTTATGCAGCAGCCGACGCAGCTGGAGTGTCGCGGTTTCAATACCCGCCAAACCTACGTACAGTTCGTGTAATGTGTACAGGAAGAGTTGATCCTTCTTTTGTTTTAAAAGGCTTCTTAGAAGGGGCAGAAGCTATATTCACAGGCCGCTGACAACTCGGCGAATGTCATTACCAGGTTGGTAATTATGATGCGATGGGGATGGATTCACTTGTTAAAAAAGTGTTACGTGATGTTGGTATCCGGGAAGAGCGATTTAGTCTTCAATGGGCATCTGCAGCTGAAGCACCACTTTTTGTTAAATTAATTACTCAGTTCACTGAAACCATGAAGGATCTTGGTCCCATTGGTGAAGCTGAAGGTCTCTCAAAGGAAGAGGTTCAAGGACGGATTCAAAAAGCTCTTGATGCTGTTTCGAGTCAAAAAGTTCGAATGAGTTTTGGTAATGCTTCAAAAGCTGTCCGTAAAGATGGTATTTGGACTGCAGAACATATTGATGGAATTATCAATACTAAGATGGAGAAATCTCTCGCATCGCTTAGTAAATAGAGATTATCTACGCCATTTAAAGCCCTGTGTCTCTAATTGAGATACAGGGCTTCTTTTTTAATATTATGTTTTTGTTGCCTGATATTATGAGAAACCGTGTGTCCACGAATTGTTAAAGTAAAATTAATGGTATTTCCCGTTTACTCTTCTGACTCGTAGAAATGACGGGAATTTTGGTTTGCCTGAAAGATAAAATCCTGTGTATTTAAAGGTAATCATTGCCCCAAGGGGTGGTGGGGTTTGTCGATCCTTATCGCTTAGACCTGTTCCAATACTGAAAGATATTGATCGGTCACTGGCCAGTTCAACAACAATTGAGCCAATTCTTCCCTGATGTTTTCCCTTGCCAGGAGTGTAGTCGACGACGATTGCTTCAGCGTCATGAAATTTTTTTACTTTTAAAATCTCCATACTTCTGCCATCAACATACATAGAGCCAATTTTTATTACAACGATACCTTCACCGCCCAAATCCTCTATCTCATTAAGTATTTGTTTGAGCTCCTCTCTGTCTTTCAACGGTTTTTGTGCTATGACAAAGGCATATTTTGAAGGGTGTGCAGCAAACCACTTTCGAGCCATATTGAGTCTCTGTTCAATTGGTTTCTTTTTCTCTGGAGCATCAAAGATACCATATTGCAACTGATCCCAACCTTTATCTCTTGTTGAAGTCGAAACGATGGATGATGTTTTTTCAAATGTCTGCCTGCCGCCCCAAATTTCACCATCTAGTGGGAATGGAGGAAAGTTTTCAGTGAAATATGGAGGGACGGTGATTATATTTCCCTGCTTGGTCAACATTTCATTCCCAGTCCATCGCCCTCTTATTCCATCGAGCTTTTCACTCCACAACCAGTTGACAAGTTCTTGCCCGTTGTAGGCTCTTGGCAACATCATATCGCTCTTTTCTTTTGCATACAGAGGTGAGGTGAGCAATAAGTAGATAAAAAAAGTGGTGAGAAACCAAGTATTTGATTTGTTATGTGGTGTTATTGCTTTCATATTTTTACTAATACAACGATTTGGTGTTTTGTCGGCAGTGCAGGAATCAAATGTGACTATAAGAGTTGGTTTGTGGGCTGCAAGCATACAAGCCAAATTGTATTGGAGGGATCGTTTGAAGAAACCGCAGCTCTTTGTTCGGCAAATTCAAGTTCGAAGTGCATCAGGGCAGACTACGAAATAGTATATCTCGTTAATGCTATTTGTTTTCTGTTAAAGGAACACGTATTAAACAGATATTTGTATCGTCTGCTCCTCTACTCAAGCTCAGATTGCCTCCAAATGTCTGAAGGAATTCTTTGCAGAAGTTCATATTGTGCCATGGGGTGGTGGCTTCATTTTCATCTTCTGAAGATCTTGTTATATGGTTTGCACCATTATCAGTAATTTCAATTATAATGGTGTTATTATTTTCATTGTCTTCAAGATGATTGATTATAATTTCTTTGTTTCCATTTTCAGGCAATGATTGTTGGCTCGGAAATTTTTTGTTTAAAGCAATTCTACTGTTTTGCATTGCTGATAAAATAACAAGCTGTAGATCACTTACGTGATTTTTTAATATAAATGCAGGCTGGTTTATATTGATTTTGAGGTCTATCTGCTCATTCTTAAAGGTACTCTGAACAAGTATTGTGATGTCTTCAATTAGATCATCCATTGTCTGTGTCTTTGCCTGCCCCTGGGCACTCCCACTTGTAAAACTGATCATATTCGTTAGCAACTGGGACATTCTCTTTTCTTCAAGAAATAATTTTTTAACAAGTTGTTTCGAATCTTCATCTAAGTTGAAGTCGTCACTCAAATCAAGAATCGCCTGTGTATAATTAATGGCACCATTTGATAGATTTGTAAGCTCATGGCTAAGACCTCGGAGAAGATGCCCGATTGAACTGTATCTATAGAGACGAGTGAGTTCCTGGGTATCTTTGGTGTTCTCTGGATTTACAGTAGTAACTTGGCTTGCACCCAAAGTCTCAATTGTTTTATGGAGAGAAAAAAGAGTGATTGGAGCTTTATCATCTGGCGAAATTGTTTTGCAGTAATGAATTATTGGAGACGTTATATAGCGGTTAATGATCAGTAGCATGAGGCTTACCAGTGCAATAACAACAGAGAGCAGGCCGACGTATGCTTTATGTAAGCTGTTTAATTGGGTTTGAGTATATCTGCTGATTAATTGATGGAAACTGTTCAGCTTTGAGTCAATTTTTCGTAATTGTGATGAAATGGAGATAAGTAGTGATGGATTTGTTTCTTCAGGGTTACTTTGAAGATTCCGTAATGCCACCGTTATATTGACAAGATCAAGTTGGCTTACAAAATTAAGTTTAAATTCTTCAGGGATTAAGATGTCATCAAGAATATGTTGCAGCTGTGTGTCAAGTCCCTGGATTTCTTTGTTTATTTCTGGCGTGTTGAGTTGTTTTTTACTGAGAAGTGTTTCGTTGATATGTTCTTTAATGCCAGTAAATTGAAAGAGAAGGTGTTGGCTTGAATCAACAAGTTTTTCGCAATGCTGAAAGAGAAAGTACTGTTTGGTTGCAAAAAAAATAACAATAAAAAGCAAGCCAATGGTTGCGATGGTGAAAAAAGAGAAAATACGTTTCAATGAAATTGTTGAAAGGAAGTCTCTCATCTTTGGTCTCGCAGTAGGGTTTAAAGGAATGACCAAAGCTTCTTTGAAAGAAGCTTTGGTCAGGTAAATTACATCTTAACCTTTATTTTTCACCCTGCCATCCATAAACGATAGGAAGACGATAGACGATGAAGCGGTAGGTAAGGAAATAGAGTGCATAGATAGTAACTGTAATCCATACCTCTTTCCAGTGCGGAATCTCTTGGTACATTTGCCAGTTGTAACAAACAAGAGAAGTATTAAGTCGATTCCAGATGATTCCAACGGCTGCTATGAAAGCACCGAATCTAATTAATGTTACCCAGTTGTTTCTAATACCGAATGCAAACATAAACATTGGAAGGACAACTGCTACACCAAGTTCAAGCATGTAGTAACTACCCCAACCAGTGAGTAGATATGACCATTCCTGATCATGAGCTACTGCAACGATCTTAATAATCAAATAAGTGATCATTGCATATGATGCACCCTTGGCAAGTCCGATTGTGATGTAATCAAGATTATCCTTGAACTCATCATCACAACGCCAACGCATAAAATTAATAATAAGAGTAGAGGCGACAATTACCATTGAAAGACCACCGAAAATCGATGAAACGAAAAAGTGGATCCACTGAAAATTCACTGATAACCATAACGGATGAACTTTTGCCGGGGCATACGTGAACAAGGCACCCAGAGCTCCTTGATGCAGCGTAGAAAGAATGATACCAGCAACAGTGAGACCTAAAACGTATTTTCGAATTATTCGTTTTCCTTTAAGCCAGCCAATCCATTCGAAAAATGCAGGAAGAACTTCAGCAACCTGCACTGACAAATAGGTCGCAACATGCCAGGCTACAAGAAATAATACAGCAGCTGGTCCTAAGGATACAAACATCGGGTAAGGAAGACGCCAAGGCATTCCAAGATCTATTTCAAGAAATAGAACAGCAAAAAAGTAACCAAGAAGTCCATTTAATAAGGCTAAACGTTCAATGGCATGGAAATCTTTTCTACCGAAAAGTTCCACCGTGGTTCCAAGCATAAAACCTGATGCTGAAAGTGGTACCATTCCAAAAAGTCCGAATCCAAGAAAAAGTCCCCATGGATAATCGTTGGAAGAATGTGTTACCCATCCAAGTCCAAAGGCATATCGACCAAGGATAAGTGGTACACCTATGGCAAAGATAAAAATCATAAGCCAGTTAACAGGATTTCTGAAAAACTGTTTTTTATAATCTGATATTGATAAACCTAACCAGAGTTTTTCTTTGATTGTCCACTCTGAGCCATCTTCTTTGAGATGGTTGACGATTGGAATCTCAGGTCTTTCTTTAGAAAAGAGTTTCATACCTGCTCCTCCTTCTCATCATTTTCTTTTTGTTTTGCAAGTTCCTTTGCTTTTTCCATTTCAATTACTTTGTCTTTCCGAGTAGCTAGAAGATGGAATCCTACAAAGAGTCCTGG
>DAOVZA010000316.1 GCA_030635405.1 Desulfocapsa sp. | reverse complement strand
GGCTATGTAAAGGATGATCTTATCCCCTATGAGCACCTGAAAGAAAACACAAAGGAATTAAGAAATAAAGAGGGGTTATATTACTATCATGACAAGTAAACTCCCACTGAACAAGGCGGCTCTGATCTCACTGGCTACACTGCTATTTTGCATGCACACGTCTCTTTTTCAAGCTACTGCTTTTGCAGGATCAAAAGATTTCCCCACACCAGACTGGCTGAACCGGACTCAAATAGCGACCACAATGATTATCAATGGGCTACCCTCTTCAGTGCATCACTTTGAGGCACACAAAGACCTTGAGCAATTATTGGAGTTTTATCGAAGACAATGGAATGACGGCTCTGATGAAAAACCAGGATACAAAGAAGTTTATGTTTCGTCCTGGCATGTAATATCAAGACTTGAAGATCATCACCTGTATACTGTTCAGGTTCAGCAAAATGACGACTTCAGTATTACGGGTTACCTTGCTGTTGCAGATCTCAAAGCAATGAAAAAAGCTCAAAAAAACATTACGTCAGTGGCTCAGATGAACGGCAGTCAGGTTATTAACGATGTCACGAGTTTTGACCCCGGGAGAAAGGGAAGGACTCTGATGCTGACAAATAACTATTCAACCACAAGCAACAGCAGTTTCTACCGCAATTATTATCAGGATAGGGGCTGGCAAAAAATAATGGACAATAGTGAGAAGGAAGCCTCTATCATAGTTTTTAGAAAAAACGACAAAGAAGTACATCTGGTGATCAACCATATTGAGGGTGCTACCCAGATCGTTATGAACCTGGTTGAAAACACCTGATCATCATGAAATCACTTATACAATATTTCCGTGATACAATTCACAATGAAAAGGGCCAGTCGGCAATCGAGTATATCGTTATCTGTACAGCCCTGGTAACCATGCTCCTGATAACAAGCTCTCACAACAGTATCTACAACATTGTCAGCCATACCATGCAGGACAAGTACAACAGCTACGAATTTGCTGTTTCAATATCTGATCCGCCAAGCAAACAGTTTGACGATGAGGTTGAGCAGGATGCAGATAAAGTTAAGGACATCATGCATACCCTGAAAGAAATAAAGCACCTGATTGGCCACAGTATCATTCCCGATATAACACATGGAAAGATACCTTCAATGGATTCGATAAAGGAATTTGGAAAGCTGGTGGAATCACTTTTTTAATTTTCAAAAGCAGCTGAAGCAGGAACAAAACAAATATTTATAACATTAGCAAATGCATTCAACCTGAGACAAATGACATTACATCATGGCAAACACTGAACAGGACAAAACAAAAAACAAAACGTGGAAACTCTTTACAGCAGCACTAATCTTTGCGCTGCTTGCCGGACTGGGAACAATGATTTACCTGAAAGTTCTTGAGCAGAGACTTAAAGAGAGCCTGACTCCCCCCAAGAGAGAGATGATTCATGTGATTGTCGCCAATAAAAATCTTTCCACGGGTAGTATTATTGATAGTTCCACAATGTCAGTAAGACCTGTTCCAAAGACCTATGTGGATAGTGACGCATTCACTCCTAAACAGTTCAATGCCATCAAAGGTGCCATTCTTATAAAACCACTGCAACAGGGGAAGATGCTTACCCAGGAATATATTGACCTAAAGCTCCCAAAGGATTTTTCAGGAACAATACAGCCGGGACACAGAGCCATCACCATTCAAGTTGATGAAATCAATTCGATTTCAGGTATGATCAAACCCGGAAACTTCATTGACCTCTTCACAAAGCTTTCCCTTGGACGAGCATCCCGCGGTAAATCTTCAGCATCCGGAGAAGCTATCATCCCCGTTCTTGAAGATGTATTGGTACTGGCAACTGATAAGGTATCTGCAAGACCCAATGAAGATGAGTTCAAAAACCTGAACAATGAAGAACGTCGGCGTACCTATAATACACTGACGCTTGAAGTAACACCAAAGGAAGCAGCACTCGTGGCGATTGCAGAATCCCATGGAAAACTCATCTCAATCCTTAGAAACAGTAATGACACCGGTGGAATACTCTTTAGCAAAATAACCTTAGCAGACCTCATTGCAAACTCCAGCGAAATGCTTGAATCGGCCGTGAACAAACAGCACAACAGAAACACAGACGGAATTCATCGTGATAAAAACGGCAAGTTAATCACACGCGATGGTGTCATAATAAAAGACTCCGGTCTCCATTTAAATAAAGACGGGCTGCTGCTCACAAAAGACGGTACCGTTCTCTCAGGAAGAGGCCTGATGGTTGGAGCAGATGGACATATCAGAACAAAAAACGGTAAACTGGTTGACGTTACAAGTCTCACTACCGGTAAAAATGGCACTCTTGTTGATAAAAATGGCACTGTCCTGGCCAGTAATGGCTACAAAACCACCAAGGGCGGTTTTCTAGTTGATAAGAACGGTAATGTTGTCACTCCTGACGGTCATATTATTTCCGGACTCACCGTTGGAAAAGATGGCCAGGTGCGAACCAAAGACGGGAAGATAGTCACAGCTGATCAGATCACGGTAGGAAAAGACGGGAAAGTACGAATGGCTGAAAGTCCACTGGCCACCATGAGTCTCGACAAAGATGGAATTTTACGAACAGCTGACGGAAAGCTTGTCAAAGCCAAAGACCTGGTTACGGTGAGTCCCGACGGTGTCGTTCGTACCAGGGACGGAAAAATCCTAAAAGGTGTGCATCTTGGCAAGGATGGCAAACTCTATAATGCAGACGGAAAAGTAATGAGCACTGCTGATGTTCTTGCTGCAGCAGATGGCCTTAAAGTAAACAAAGATGGCACAGTCACCGACAGTAACGGCAAAACTTATTCTGCAAAAGATCTTGTGACTGTTGCTGAAGATGGAACTATTCGTACAAAAGACGGTACCATCTTGCATGGCGTTCATATGGATAAAGATGGAAATCTTCGGGATGAAAATGGAAAAATCGTTACGGCAGCTGACATCCTCAAACGAACTGAAATTGCCAAAGCACAAAAGAAAGCGGCCGATGCCTTGATGGCAAATCAGGGTTTCACTGTTAATAGCAATGGACAGGTTGTGGATAAAGACGGAAAAATCTATCAAGCAAAAGACCTGGTCACCGTCGGAAAAGATGGAAAGATACGCACCAAGGATGGTACCATCATTGAAGGTGCCTACGTGGACAAGGACGGCAAACTGAGAAATAAAGACGGTTCTCTTCTTACGCCACAGGATATCTTCGCCAAGAGTGCCATTGCCAAAGAAACATCAGAAAAAGGCACTGTTCTTAAGGGGGTAACTGGGACATACGACTCCACATTTACTGACAACATTCGTAAAGGAGGCTCTCAGCAAAGTATCAATACATTTATTCCCTATGAAGTTGAATATATAGTCGGTGGCGCCAGTAACGGACCTGCCAAAACGTTTACGATACAGATTGACAACACAACACCACAGAAGAAAAAATAGTGAGTTCGTGGTTTTATAACTCTCCACACTCAAATTCTTTTATACGGATAGAGACAATGACCTTAACCCGCAGAAAAAAATTATT
>DAOVZA010000271.1 GCA_030635405.1 Desulfocapsa sp. | reverse complement strand
TCTCTGATCTGGCGTATGAGTTTCCGAGTCGAAACCAGAATTCTTCTTCCTCCGGGACATTCTCCACCAGGATTTCAAATTGAGTGATGGCAGTGCTGTAATCTTTGCTATCATAGGCCTGATAGGCTTCCTCCCGGATAAGAGTTAAGTCTTTTTTTGCTGCACAGCCGGGTAGTAAAAAGAAAAATGAAAGAAGACCATAGAGAAAAAATCTTTGTCGTTTCATTTCTGTGGCTCCCAGGAGAGTTTGTCTCCAATTTTTAGATCGGATAACTGGATTTGTCCGGCCATGAGCTCAAGAACTGACGAGGCACTGCTTGACATGGAGAATCTTTGTGGTTTGACGTTTTGTTTCATGCTTACAATATGGTAGTTTTTGTTTAAAAAGATGACATCAATGGAGATCTTCATCAAAAAGGTATGGATTGAGTTACATGGACTGATGAGCATACCATGTCCCTTTTCAAGCACTTTGCATCCCAGTAGCCCCTTGCTCCGTTCAAGGAATGTTTCTGTTTTCCTGATATGGGAAAGAGGTGTTTCAGGGTATGCATTAATAAGCATCTTTCCGAAAATCAAAAATATCCTCCCTGTATAAATTTTATCGCTATGGGAAAGGCGAGCACAATAAATGTTGTTGGGAAAATAAAAAGTACCAGTGGGCCTATAAGTTTTACTGGAGCTTCCATCGCTTTTTTTTCAGCTCTTTGAAAGCGTTCACTGCGGCGTTGTTCAGCTTGAATTCTTAAAACACCAGCCATGCTTGAACCCATTTTTTCAGCTTGAACAACGGCATTTACAAAACTGGTGATCTCTTGGATATCAAGGCGTTTGGCCATTCGTTTCAGGGCCTTGACCCTGGGGATACCGGAACGCATATCACGGAGCACAATACCAAGTTCAATGACCAGAGGGCCCTTTGGTCCTTTTTTTCTTGCCTGTTCAATGGCACCTGAAAAATTGAGTCCTGCCTCCACTGCCATGGTGATGAAATCCAGGTAGGCTGGCAGTGTTCTAAGAACTGAGTCGATCTGTTTTTTTCTGATATCACGAACCCAGATGTCCGGATAGAAAAATCCAAGCGTGGGGAGGACAATATAGAAAATCGGGTTCCATTCACCAACGAAAGATATGAAGATATAGCCAAAGAGAAGAGCCATGGTGGAAGCAATGACACGAAGTGCAATGAACTCTTCCGCAATCATCATGTAGGCTAGGCCATTTCCTTTTATTCGCTGTTCAACATTTTGCAGGTAAGAAAATGGAATTCTGGTACATCCATAATAGGCAACTATACGGACAAGAGGCCAGATAAAGTTAAGGAATGGAGGCAATGGATCCATGAATTCACGATCTTCTTCAGGAACCAGTTTACTCAGTTGCAGCACACCCATAAATGTGCAGAGTATAGATGCTGATACACAGAGCCCTGCCAGTATATTGTAGAGGTTGCTATTCATTATACGTCAATTGTAGTTATCTTTTTAATAGCTATAAAACCAAGTGTCTGCATACACAAAATTGTACCTAGAACCATCCAGCCTATCTTGGTGGTAAACATTTGACTCATGGCTGCCGGTTCCAGTTTCATGAGCGCAATGATCAGAAACATAGGAAGTGACGTCATTACAATTCCCTGTAGCTTTCCCTGGGATGTAAGGCTGTCTATTTTACCTTCCATTATGAGCTTTTTCCGCAGAGTTGCTGCCAGTGATTCCAGTGTTTCAGCAAGATCCCCACCGATTTCACTTGAAATACGTACGGCGGAAAGAGTCAGTGACAGGTCTTCCAGTGGAACTCTATGTTCAAGGTTGGCAAAAGCTATGTCCCGGTCAAGTCCAAGCTTTCGTTCACGTACGTAGAGCCCAAATTCCTGTGAAAGAGGTGGTGAACTTTCCTGGATTAGACTGTCGAGTGCAATGGGAAGACTTGATCCGGACCGAATAGATCCAGCTATCATGACAAGTGCATCCGGCAGCTGTTGTTCAAATTTTTTCAGCCGTTTTTTTATCATGGTTTTGAGGATTACATAGGGCGAGAAGAGTACAATGAAAAATGTCACAATTCCAACTGAAATATCTCCCGAAAGAATTCCTGTTATAAGTGGGAAAATCAGGAGTATTGCAATGTAATAGTAGAAATAATTGGAGATGTCGACAAAGAGGAAAAGTTCAGAAAACTTGTTTGTGGTAATCTCTTCAACGGTATCTTTGTAGTAGTTTAATTTGTCGTACATCTGCAAAAAAAACAGCCAGGCAAAGAGTCCTGCCGATACAGCCACAAGGGAGGCGATAATGATGTTTGCAATCATAATGATATTTACTCGAATATACTCATATCCATTTGTAACCCCTGCTGACGCAGGATTTCGTAAAATTCTGGTATACGTCCGGTGGCCTTGTATTCTCCTAGAACGTTACCATCGGCATCAATTCCACTCTGTTTGAAAATAAAAATATTTTGCATTTGGACCACTCCTGTTTCCATTCCTGTAATCTCAGTAATGTGCGTTATTTTACGTGTGCCATCTGAAAAACGTGACTGCTGGACAACGACATGCACGGCGGAAGCGATCTGTTCACGGATGGCTTTTTCCGGAAGTTCCATGCCTGCCATCATAACCATAACCTCAAGGCGGGAAATCAGATCCCGTGGATTGTTGGCATGCACTGTTGTCAGTGAGCCATCATGGCCTGTGTTCATTGCCTGAAGCATGTCGAGGGTTTCACCGCCTCGACACTCTCCTACAACGATGCGGTCAGGTCGCATACGGAGGCAGTTTTTGACAAGATCCCGGATATGAACGGCTCCCTTTCCCTCCATGTTTGGCGGTCGTGCTTCAAGGGAGACCACATGGGGTTGACCAAGTTTCAGCTCGGCGGAGTCTTCTACAGTAATAATTCGTTCATCGTGCGAGATAAAATCTGAAAGAACATTTAAGAAAGTGGTTTTGCCACTACCTGTTCCTCCTGAAATGATAATATTTTTCCGGTAATGAACAGCTTTTTCAAGAAAAGAATTCATAGCAGGGGAGATCGAGCCGAAGGTAACGAAATCATCAATTGAGAGTTTTGCTTTTGAAAATTTTCGGATGGTTAGACAGGGGCCCTGAATAGCAAGTGGTGGAATGATGGCATTGATTCTTGAACCATCCTTTAAACGGCCATCAACCATTGGTGAGCTTTCATCAATTCGTCTTCCAAGAGGTGAAACGATACGCTCAATGACCGAGAGGACAGCATTGTCACTACTGAATGTCACGTTTGATTTATGGAGCTTTCCATGGGTTTCATAATAGATTGCATCATGTCTGTTCACCATGATCTCAGTAATGGAATCATTAGCCAGAAAATCCTCAAGAGGGCCAAGTCCGATGGCCTCATCAATGACTTCTTTAGCAAGTTTGGCACGATCAACTTCAGGAGGCAGACTTTTGTCCATTTCTTGTATAATGGAATCTACAAGCGATGTGACAGTTTTGCTCAATTCCTCATCATTCATGGATTGGACATCCGTACGGCGAAGATCCATGGCACTCATAAGCTTATCATGGATACGTTGGTGCCATATAAACCGGTTCTCATCTCTCTCTGGTTCGGTATAGGTCTCTTCGGGAGTCTGCCGAACACCAAATGTTTTGTGCAGTGAGTGCTCTGGAGTGGGTGTGACCGATTCTGTTGGTGGCTTGTCCACGTTCACGGTTTCCTGTTGCGGAGACTCTTTCATTGGAGCTTGCTGCGGAGGTGTTTTTTTCTGTTGTTGATGCTCTGATTGTATGGAAAGCCTGAAGGTGCTGATAGTGATATTGTCGCTGGGTTGAAGTGGTCCAAATGTTGTTATGGGTGTACCATTGACAAGAGTCTTCATACCCGATGAAGTATCACTGATGTAAATTCCATCCTTTTTTTCAATTAACTCTGCATGGATACCAGCTATCCGCCAGCCGTTCAGTTGAACAAGGTTTTTCATTGAACGACCAAT